>NZ_JBUDSW010000039.1:0-17758 GCF_054921475.1 Desulfobaculum sp.
TCTCTGGCTCCCCGGGACGGACTTGAACCGCCAACCTAGTGATTAACAGTCACCCGCTCTGCCGATTGAGCCACCGGGGAATCTTGCGTGAACGGTTTCGCCGTCCGCGGATTGGGTTAATAGGGATTTCGCAAATGCCCGTCAAGAAGAAATTTCCAATTGCTGGCAAAAAAGTTTATGTGGGTGCTGGAAGGCGGCGCTGGTGGGCCTGTTCTTGACGCCGCGCCCCAATGCGAATACACCTCACGGGTTCTTTCACGATGAACGTCACGGTTTGGAGAGATTACCTTGAGTAAGAAAGGCAACCAGCCTCAGCAAAAGCAGATAAAGCTTCCCGTTAAGTCCCCGTTCGTTGAGCAGTTTCAGCCCATGCTCCGCGCTATGCAGGAGTCCGAAGAGCTGAACGAAGTGCTCAAGAACCGCGTCGGCAAGGCCTGTACCCTCCTTGATGAGGGTCTTAGCCTGTTCCCGAATACATTTCGCAAGGACACCGACGTCGCATACATCAAAAAGAATTATGATGCCTACGACGGCGAAGCCCTAGAGGCGATGGAAGACGAGTTTGCCATAGCTGGCCGTATCGTCGCGCACCGCTCCTTTGGCAAAGTGACCTTCTTCCACCTGCAGGACGGCACCGACCGCATGCAGGTTTACGTTGCCCGCGACGAACTGGGCGCGGACGACTACAAGGTCTTTAAAAAATACGACCTTGGCGACATTGTCGGTGTGCGTGGCGGCCTGTTCCGCACCAAAACCGGCGAGTTGACCATCCTTGCGAAATCCGTGGAACTGGTCACCAAGTCCATGCGTCCGCTTCCGGAAAAATACCATGGTCTTAAAGACGTGGAGACCCGCTACCGCCAGCGGTACGTGGACCTCATCGTCACCGAAAAGACCAAAAAGATTTTCGAGACGCGCTCCAAAGTCGTGCGTGCGTTCCGCAACTTTATGGATTCCAAAGGCTTCCTTGAAGTGGAAACGCCCATGCTGCAGCCCATTCCCGGCGGCGCAACGGCCAAACCCTTCGAGACGCACCATAATGCGCTGGATATGAAGCTCTACATGCGCATCGCGCCGGAGCTGTACCTCAAGCGCCTGCTCGTCGGCGGTTTCGAGAAGGTCTACGAGATCAACCGAAACTTCCGTAACGAGGGCATCTCCACCCGTCACAACCCGGAGTTCACCATGTGTGAATTCTACTGGGCGTTTGCCAACTTCCATGACCTCATGGACCTGACGGAAGAGCTGTTCTCCTACGTGGCAGAAGAAGCCTGCGGCACCACCAAGGTTCCGTATCAGGGTGATATCATCGACCTGTCCCGCGGGGCATGGACGCGCCTGAGCTTCCATGAGTCCATCGAGAAGGTGGGCGGTGTTGGCCCTGAAATCTACAACGACTACGACGCCGCCGTCGCCCTTGTGAAAAAGGAAGGCGAAAAGGTTGTCGAAGGGGAAAAGCTGGGCAAGGTGCAGGCGAAGCTGTTTGACATCTTCGTTGAGCCCAAGCTCATCCAGCCTCACTTCATCTACGGCTACCCCACGGAGATTTCTCCGCTGTCCCGCCGCAATGACGAGGACCCCACCATCACCGACCGCTTTGAGCTGTTCATCACGGGCCGCGAGATGGGCAACGCCTTCTCCGAGCTCAATGACCCCGTGGACCAGCGCATGCGCTTTGAGGATCAGGTGGCGGAGAAGGAAGCAGGCGACGAGGAAGCCCACTTCATGGATACGGACTACGTCCGCGCTCTGGAGTACGGCATGCCCCCGGCGGCTGGGCAGGGCGTTGGCATTGACCGACTGGTCATGCTGCTGACCGATTCCCCCAGCATACGCGAGGTTATCCTCTTCCCGCTGCTGCGTCCGGAGGTCGGTTCCGGATCATGAGTTTTGAATCCTTCGTTGCCCTGAGGTACCTGCTTGCCCGTCGCGGGCAGGCATTCATCTCGGTCATCTCGGTCATCTCCATTCTTGGTGTGGCCCTTGGTGTGGCCGCCTTGATTGTGGTCCTTGGGGTGATGAACGGGATGAGCACCGATATGCGGGATAAAATCCTCGGCGTGAACGCCCACCTTGTGGTCGCCAGCGCCGAAGCGAAAATCCCGGACTACCAAGCACTTGGCGCTAAGGTTGCCGAGGTGGAGGGCGTCACTGGTGTGACGCCCTTTGTGTACTATGAGGTTATGCTCAGCACCCGGCACGGTGTGAAGGGCGCAGTGCTCCGCGGCATCGACCCGGACAGCGCGCGCGACGTGCTGACCCTCTCCCGCGACCTGAACCAAGGCTCCCTTGAGGACCTGCGCCTTGGCGCGCGTCCCGGTCCCCCCGGCATTATTATCGGCTCCGAGCTTGCCGCGCGCCTGAGCGTGCGCAAGGGCAGCCTCGTGAACATGCTCTCTCCGGCGGGCAAGCGCACCGCGGCGGGCTTTACCCCCACGGTGAAGGTGTTCCGCGTGGCGGGCGTGTTCAAGACCGGCATGTACGAGTACGACTCCTCGCTGGCGTACGTGGCCATTCCGGCCGCGCAGGACCTGTTGGGCCTGAAGGACGATGTGGTCAGCGGGCTGGAGCTTCGCGTCAGCGATGTGGACCGCGCCACGGAAATCGGCAAGGGCGTGCGCGAGGTTGTGGGCGGCTATCCGTTCTATGTCCGCTCATGGCAGGAAATGAACGCCAACCTTTTCGCCGCGCTCAAGCTGGAGAAGGTGGGCATGTTCGTCATCTTGGTGATGATTGTGCTGGTCGGTTCGTTCTCCATCGTCACCACGCTGGTGATGCTGGTGATGGAAAAGACCCGCGACATCGCCATCTTGATGTCCATGGGCGCCACGCGCGAGAGCATCCGCCGCATCTTTACCATGCAGGGGATGATTATCGGCGTGGCGGGGACGGCGCTGGGCTACGCGCTGGGGCTGACCCTGTGCTGGCTTTTGCAAAAGTACCAGTTCATTGAGCTGCCCAAGGGCATCTACTCCATGGACCACCTGCCCGTGCTGCTTGATTGGCTGGATATGACCCTGATTGGGGTGAGCGCGCTGACGCTGTGTTTCCTCGCAACGATCTACCCGGCGCGGCAGGCCGCGCGTTTGGTTCCCGCAGAGGCGTTGCGCTATGAATAATTTCCCGTTGTATGAATTGCGGGGTGTTGGTAAGGAGTTCTCCGGACCTGGCGAACGCGTCAGCGTGCTTCGCGGGGTGGACTTGTCCATCCAGTCCGGCGAGAGCCTTGCCATTGTGGGGGCTTCCGGCTCTGGCAAGTCCACGCTGCTGCAACTTCTTGGTACGCTCGACACGCCTTCGGCTGGCGAGATTTTTTTTCTTGGCAAGGACTTAAAGCGCCTTGGCGGACGCGACCGCGCCGCACTGCGCAACCGTGAGGTGGGATTTGTTTTTCAGTTCCACCACCTGCTGCCGGAGTTCACCACTCTGGAGAACGTAGCTATGCCGGGTATTATTTCCGGTATGGCGCGTGCGGAGGCGCTGGAAAGCGCACGGCAGGCCCTTGCCCTCTCCGGACTGACGGGGCGCGAAAGCCACCGCGTGACCACCCTCTCTGGCGGCGAACGCCAGCGGGCGGCCATTGCGCGGGCCATTCTGCTCCGGCCCAAAGTGCTCCTTGCCGACGAGCCCACGGGCAGTCTGGACGAGACCAATGGTGAAAACGTCGGCTCTCTGCTTCTCGACCTGAATGTTGAATTGGGAATGACGCTGGTTGTGGTGACGCATAATCACGACCTGGCTGGAAAAATGGAAAGACGGTTGGAACTGCGCTCCGGAGAATTGTATGAACAAGCTGATTGAGCGGATGCGGCTCATCTGCGCGTGCCTTGTGGCCTGCGCAACCATCGTTGGCATCTGCCCGGCTGCAAAAGCCGCCGATGCGTCCAAGGTCAAGGTGATCGTGCTGCCCTTTGAGGTGCGCGCCGATCAGGAACTTGATTACCTCAAGGACAGTCTGCCCGAACTGCTCAATGACAAGCTGAAAGCGTTCGGCTTCGAGGTGGTCGGGCATGATGATATGTATTCCCTGCTGGAGGAAAACGACATCGATTACCTCGATATCGCCTCCGCCAAGGACCTCGCGCTGCTTGCTGGCGCGAATTATGCCGTTTACGGCAGTTTCAACCAGGTCGGGGAAACCCTCAGCCTGGACGTTCGGCTGGTCGAGGCCTTTGGCCTCAAGCAGGCCAAGCCGCTCTTCGTGGTGAAGGAGGGCCTCATCAATGTGGTCCCCGCCATTGAAGACCTGGCCGAAAAGGTGAAGATGGAACTGCTGCGCAAGCAGAGCATCTCCGACATCAACGTCGAGGGCACGCGCATCCTTGAAAAGGACGTCGTGCTCATGCGCCTGCGCACCCGCAAGGGCGATATTTACGACCCCAAAGCCGTCAACGACGAGGTCAAGCGCATCTACGACCTCGGCTACTTCCGCGACGTGCAGGTCCGTATGGACGACCTTCCTGATGGCATCCGCCTCACCTTTGTGGTGGAGGAGCGCCCCCGCATTCAGGCCGTCAGCATCCTTGGCAACGAGGAGCTGGAGACCGACGAGGTGCAGGAGCTCATGTCCACCAAGACCGGCGCGGTCCTGAACCCCAAGGTCCTGTCCGACGACCTCGGCAAGATTAAGGAAGAGTACCGCAAGGAAGGCTACTACAACGCCAAGGTCAGCTACAATCTGGAGCAGTCCGACGGTCAGGCCCGCCTGAATATCACCATCGACGAAGGCAACAAGCTCTACATCAAGGGCATCGCCATCGAAGGTGCGGAGCAGGTGGACGAGGACGACCTCAAGGACGAACTCGCTCTGGACGAACGCGGCATCTTCTCGTGGATTACGGGCAGCGGCGTGCTGAAAGAAGACCTCCTCACCCGCGACACCGCCGCCATTGAGGCCTACTACGGCAACCACGGCTTCATCGACGTCAAGGTCGGCCAGCCCGAGGTGGACTACCGCGAGGACGGCATCTACATCACCTTCAAGGTGGAAGAGGGCACCCGCTACAAGGTGGGCCATGTGGCCTTCACCGGCGACATCCTCGAAACCGAAGACACGCTGTCCAAGGTCATCGCCATCGACGACCTCGCCGAGGAAGACGAATTCTTCAGCCGCGCCGTCCTGCACAAGGACTCCCAGCGCCTGACCGAATACTACTCCAACTACGGCTACGCCTACGCCGAGGCCGATTACCGTCTCGCCCCGGACCGCGATACCGCCACCGTGGACGTGACCTTTGACCTCAAGAAGCGTGACAAGATTTACATCCGCCACGTCACCATCGAGGGCAACTCCAAGACCCGCGACAACGTCATCCGCCGCGAGATGCGACTCTCCGACGGCGACCTGTACAGCGGCTCCAAGCTGCGCCGCTCCGGCCAGCGTCTTGGCTACCTCGACTTCTTCGAGAATGCCGACATCGAGCCCGTGCCCACAGGCACCCCCGGCGAGATGGACCTCAAGGTCCGCGTGAAGGAGAAGAACACCGGACGCCTGTCCGCAGGTGTTGGCTACTCCAGCGCCGACGGCGGCTTCCTGACCGGCTCCATCGAAGAACGCAACCTCTTCGGCAAGGGCTACTACACCGGCTTCACCGGCACCATTGGCGGCTCGGACTCCAGCTTTAAGGTGAGCTTCACCAACCCGCACGTCGATGACGGCCCGTGGTCCGCTGGTGGCGACCTGTACATGACCCGCGTGGACTGGGACGACTACGACAGGGACACCTTTGGCGGCCGCGTCCGCCTTGGCTATCCCCTTGGCGAATACACCAACTTTATCTGGAACTACCGCCTTGAGAATTACGATGTCAGCGACGTTGACGACGACGCCGCGTGGCAGATTCGTGAGGTGGAAGGCAACCACTGGCTCAGCTCCATGACCTTCGGCGTCAAGCGCCGGACCACCGACAAGCGCTTCGACCCGTCGAAGGGCTCCATTTCCAGCCTGTCTCTGGAATACGCCGGTGGCGTGCTCATGGGCGACGACGAGTTCGTGAAACTGGTGGGTGACCATAGCCAGTACATCCCGCTGTGGCTGGACACCACGTTCCACTTCCACGGCCGCATGGGCTACGCCTTCGAGAACGGCAGCGACGAGATTCCGGTCTTTGAGCGCTTCTACCTTGGTGGCATCAGCTCCGTGCGCGGCTACAAGTCCCGCCGCATTTCGCCCATCGATCCCGAAACGGGCGACCGCATCGGCGGCGACAAGATGGCCTTCGTGAACGTGGAATACATCTTCCCGCTGCTTGAAGACCTGGGCGTTAAGGGCCTTGTGTTCTTCGACGCAGGTAACGTATGGGATGATGACGAATCCATGGATCTGGATTGGAAGAAGAGCATTGGTGGCGGCATCCGCTGGTACTCCGCCTTCGGTCCTCTGCGCCTTGAATACGGCTACGCTCTTGACGAGGTTCCCGATCAGGGTGGCAAGGGCAAGCTCGAATTCTCCATGGGCCAGTTCTTCTAGGCAAAACGGTAAACCCGCGCCCCGAGGCCCGGCGTCGTGTGACACCGTGCCCGGGGCGCTTTTTTCGGTGTGAAATCGGAAACAACTTTCTCCCAAAAGGAGTCGAATCATGCGTAAGATGCTTCTCGCCATTGTCGCCGTCATGCTGCTTGCCCCCACCGCCGCGTGGGCTCAGGGCAAAGTTGCCGTGGTGAACATGCCCCACATCATTAAGAACTGCGAACCCGGCCAGAAGGCTCTGGGCTCCCTGCAGAACAAGTTCAAGGGCGTGAAGGACGAGCTGGACAAGCAGAAGAAGGACATCGAGCAGATGCGCAGCGAGATGCAGAAGCAGAGCCTTGTGCTGTCTCAGGAAGCGAAGATGGACAAGGAAATCGAGTTCAAGCGCAAGGTGCGCGACTTCCAGGACGCCCTGCGCAACTACCAGCGCAAGATTAAGACCGAGGAAGAGCGCCTCTCCCAGCCCATCATCGACACCATTTTTAAGGTCATGGAAGACTACGGCAAGAAGCACGGCTATTCCATGATCCTCGACGGCAAGGCTGCCGGTGTGCTCTACGTGGACGACGCCAGCAACATCACCAACAAGATCATTGTTGAAGTGAACAAGGCTTCCCGCAAGTAGAACAAACAGGACGCATCATGGAATTCACCCTTTCGGAACTCGCCTCCAAGCTGGGGCTGACCCTGCGCGGCGAGGACTGCACCGTCTCCGGTGTCGGCACCCTCGAATCCGCAGGGCCGAACGACGTGACCTTCCTTGCCGATGTCAAATACGCAGAACTTCTGGAGACCACGGCCGCAGCAGCGGTCGTGGTCTCTGAAGACTTTGCGGGCAAGGTCGAGCGCGCGCTGGTCAGCGCCAACCCCTACATGGACTTCGCGCGGTTGCTCATGCTCTTTACGCCGCCGCAGGGCTGCCTTGAAGGGCAGGGCGTCAGCGAGATGGCCTACGTGCATCCCGATGCCGACGTGCACCCCGATGCCGACGTCTATCCCTTCGCCTTTGTGGCGGCGGGGGCGAAGGTGGGGGCACGCACGCGCCTGTTCCCCAGCTGCTATGTGGGCGAGGGCTGCATCATTGGCGAGGACTGCACCGTGTACCCCAGCGCCACCCTGATGGCCGGATCGGTCCTTGGCGACCGCGTTATGGTGCATTCGGGCGCTGTGCTGGGCAGTGACGGCTTTGGCTACGTCCCAACGGAAGACGGCCGCCAGAAGATTCCGCAGGTGGGCCGCGTGGCGGTGGAGGACGACGTGGAAATCGGCGCCAACACCACCATCGACCGCGCCATGCTCGACACCACGCGCCTTGGCCGTGGCACCAAGGTGGACAATCTCGTGCAGATTGCCCACAACTGTGATTTGGACGAGCACTGCACCATCGTGTCGCAGGTGGGCATTGCGGGCAGCACCAAGGTGGGCCGCAATGTCATCATGGCCGGACAGGCGGGCATTGCAGACCACGTGACCATCGGCAACGATGTTGTGGTTGGCCCCCAGTGCGGCGTGCGTACGGACATTCCGGAAGGCAAACGCATGGGCGGGCATCCGGCCATGGACTATGGAACATACATGCGCAACATGTCGCTGGCACCCAAGATGCCGGACCTGTTCAAGCGTGTGAAGAAATTGGAGAAGGAACTGGCAGCGCTCAAGGCAGCCTGTCAGGGAGGCACCGATGAGTAATCTTGACCTGAACAGCGTGGACATTCAGGGCATCCTGAAAATGCTCCCGCACAGATATCCCTTTTTGATGGTGGACCGCATCACGGACTTCACCCCCGGCGAAACCATCTCCGCCTACAAGAACGTCAGCTTTAACGAGCCGTTCTTTCAGGGGCATTTCCCGGAGCTTCCCGTCATGCCCGGCGTGCTCATTTGCGAGAGCCTCGCGCAGGCTGGCGGTCTGCTCGTGCACCTGTCCGATTCCTTGAATCAAAAGGACACCTCCGACGGCGTCTTTATGTTCACGGGCATGGACAAGGTCCGCTTCCGCCGCCCGGTGCGCCCCGGCGACAGGCTGGAACTGCGCGTCACCGATGTGCGCCGCAAGATGCATCTGGTCAAGATGACCGGTACCGCGCTGGTTGATGGCGAAGTGGCCTGCCAGGGCCAGATGAGCGCCGCGCTGGTCAAGAGGGAGGACATCTAGTGCCCACCGAGATTCATCCTTCCGCTGTGGTCGACCCGAGCGCGCAGCTCGGCGAAAATGTTGTCGTCGGCCCCTACGCCATCATCGAAAAGAACACCGTCATCGGCGACAACACCCACATCGACGCCTTTGCCCAGATTAAAAGCTACACCACCCTTGGCCGCGACAATCAGGTGCACTCCAATGCCCTGCTCGGCGGCGACCCGCAGGACATCAAGTTCAAGGGCGCAGATACCAAGCTGGTGGTGGGCGACGGCAATATCATCCGCGAATTTGTCACCATCCACCGCGGCACTCCCGAAGGCCGCGGCGAGACGCATATCGGCTCCAAGTGCATGATTATGGCCTATGCCCACGTCGCGCACGACTGCACCCTCAGCGACCACGCCATCCTCACCAACTGCGTGATGCTGGCGGGCCACGTTGAGCTTGGTCTGCACTCTGTTGTGGGCGGCATGTGCGGCGTGCATCAGTTCAGCCGCATTGGCGACTACGCCTTTGTCGGCGGCATGACCGGCGTGACCATGGACGTGCCGCCGTACTGCATGGCCGCCGGAACGCGTGGCTCCCTGCGCGGGCTGAACACCATCGGCCTGCGCCGTGCGGGTATGACCCGCGACGTTATCCGCGCCCTCAAGCACGCCTATACGCTCATCTTCCGCTCCGAGCATACGCGTCAGGAAGCGCTGGAGATGCTGGCCGCCGAGGAAAGCGAGATTCCGCAGGTGCAGCACTTTGTGGAGTTTATCCGCTCCAGCGAGCGCGGCTGTCTGTCCGACGTTGGCAAGAACTGCAAGCACGGAGACTAGCGGACGCCCATGACCACTGAAACCATCGGCATCATCGCCGGCGGGGGCCAGTTCCCGTTCCTTGTGGCGCAGGGCGCACGCGAGGCCGGGCTGCGGGTCGCCGCCGTCGGCTTCTCCGGGCATACGGACATGTCCCTTGCCGAGAAGACCGATGCGTTCCGCGAGCTTCATATCGGGCAGCTTGCCAAGCTCCTTGCCTTTTTCCACGAGAACGGCGTCACCCGCGTGGTGCTCGCCGGCGCCATCAACAAGCCCAAGGCCCTGCAAATCCGCCCGGATTTCAAGGCCGTGAAATTGCTCTTTAAGCTCAAGACCAAGGGCGACGACGCCATTTTGAGCACCGTTGCCGCGGAGCTTGAGGCCGAAGGGCTGCACGTGGTTTCCGCCTTGACGCTGGTGCCGAACATTGGCACCCCCGCAGGCGTGCTCACCCGTACCGCGCCCCCGCAGGAGGTGCTGGGCGACCTGCGCTATGGCTGGCCCAAGGCCAAGAGCATAGGCAGCATGGACATCGGCCAGTCCCTTGTGGTGAAAAGCGGTATGGTTGTGGCCGTGGAAGGCCCGGAAGGCACGGACGCCGCCCTGCGCCGTGCCGGTGAGCTGGCGGGCGAGGGGTGCGTGCTGGTCAAGGTGTACAAGCCCGGTCAGGACGACCGCATTGACCTGCCGGCGGCGGGTCTGCAAACGGTGCGCACCATGATTGACATCGGCGGCGCCTGCATCGGCATTGAGGCAGGCAAGAGCCTGTTCTTTGACCTTGAGGAAGCCATTGCCCTTGCCGATGCCCATGGCATCAGCATTGTGGGGCTGACTCCGGAAGAAATGGAGCGCGCCTAGCTTTTGCGACGCAGCAGTATCAGCACAGGGCCGGAAGGGGCGAATCGTTTGTATTCGCCATTTCCGGCCCTTTTTGCGCGCAGGGTGCGGGGCTAGTAGGTCTTGCCCGCTATGCTCAGGCCGTGCATGGGCAGGATGGTGCCCTCCATGGCGCCGACCTTTTGGGCGGTATCGTAGGCGAGAAAGGCGTCACAGTGCACGCCGGGGCAGACGACCTTGCCGCTTTGCTGAAAGTTCTTTTCGTTACAGCAGAATCCGGGCACGATGACGGGGCCGTCCGCCGTATCGATGGTCACGGTCTGGATGCCGGGAGTATGCCCGGGCGTCAGTTCCACCCGGATGCCGGGACGCACCTCGGCCTTTCCGTCCACGGTGGTGAACTCGACATCTTCGATAAAGTAGGTGTCGTAGCGGTGGTCCAGCGGATGCGGGTGACGGCAGAAGTCCAGCTCCTTCTGTTGGACAACGTGCTGGGCCTTGGTGAACAGGCCGTTATTGCCGCAGTGGTCGTCGTGTAGATGGGTGTTGATGACAAGGGAGATATCGTCCGGCGTCAGGCCGTGGTCTTCCAGACATTCGGTGATGGTTTTGACCTCAAGGCCGGTTTCCTCGGCAAAGCCGCGCGGGATGATGACTTCGTCTTCATCAAGGCCGGTGTCGATGAGAATGTTGACGCCGTCGCCGCGGACAAGAAAGGCATAGATGGGCAGCCAGATGGGCTTTCCGTAGCCTTGCTGGTAGGTCATGATGCCTTGGTCCGGGTTGCGGACGCCGGTGAGCAGGGGAGTGATGGTATACGTCATGCGATCTCCGGTGGGTTGAAGCTGGCGCGTCAGTCGGCGAGGGGGGATGGTTGGCCGAAATGGCCGCCAAAGGCCATCTCCGAAAGCGGCTTTCGCGTGCGCGGGGCGAGTTCTGTTTCGCGCAGGTCTGGGGGCAGAATGTCCGGTGAACCGGGCGTGCCAAGGGCAATGGCGGCCACCGGGGCGTATTCGTCGGGGATGGAGAAGGCCGAGCGGGCTTTGTCCACCGAGAATCCGGCCATTTGGTGCACGCTGAGGCCCATGGCCATCCCTTGCTGGATAAGCTGCGAAACGGCCAGCCCTACGTCATGGACAGCGTGCCTGTTGGACTTGCCGTTGTGGGAAAACACCGTGTGCGCCACGGACAAAAGGAGCACAGGTGCGGACCCTGCCCAGAGTTGATTCTTGGGCATAAGGCAGTCGAGCAAGCGGGCGTGATCGTCGTCGCCCTTTTTGGTAACGACGAAGGACCATGGCTGCTCATTGAAGCACGAGGGCGCCCAGCGGGCGGCCTCCAGCAGTATGCGCAGCTGCTCGTCAGTGACGGGGATTGTCTCGTCAAAGGCGCGGGGGCTCCAGCGCTGCGCCAAATTTGCAATGATGTCCGGACCCGCGTTGGTTCGCTCTGCACTCATGGCATGTCCTCCTTGTCCATGTGGCTGACACGGGAAATAGTGTGCCTGTGGCCGCAGCAAGTCAAGGGGGCCGCAAGCGGGGAAATGGCCTGCGGGGGCGCCGCGGCGGCCGCAAATCCGCCCGGGCGGAGGTTCGAGGCGGCGGGGCAGAGGGCGACGGCGCCCGCCAAACAGGCCAAGCCGGCATTTGAAGTTCGCGCGGAACTGATTTATACAGGCGCGTTGGACAATACATGAACACAGATAGGAAGGCGACATGGGCCACGCACTTGGATTGAAATTCAGCGATTACGGCCAGATTTATTATTTCGACTCGGGCGCGTTCGTCGTGAACAAGGACGACAGCGTCATCGTCAAGACCGACCAAGGCATGGGCCTGGGCACGGTTATTACCGTGTCGCCGGAAGCTCCCAAGGATATTCCCGAGGAGGAGCTCAAGCCCATCTTCCGTCTGGCGACGGAGGAGGACATGGTCACCGCCGGGGAAAATGACACCCTTGCGCGCGAAGCCTTCTCGTTCTGCCGTCGGTGCATATCGGAACGTGGTCTGGAGATGAAACTCGTTGATGTGGAAGTCTTCTTTGACCGCGGCAAAATCATCTTCTACTTTACCGCGCCCGGACGCGTAGACTTCCGCGAGCTGGTCAAGGACCTCGTCAAAAACTACCGCACGCGCATTGAGTTGCGGCAGATTGGCGTGCGTCATGAAACCCAGATGCTCGGCGCGGTGGGCAACTGCGGCATGGTGACCTGCTGCCGCAGGTTCATGCGCAAGTTCGCCCCGGTCACCATCAAGATGGCCAAGGAACAGAACTTGTTCCTGAACCCGACCAAAATCTCCGGCATCTGCGGCCGCCTGCTGTGCTGCCTGAGCTTTGAGGAAAAAAACTACGCGGAGTTCTACCGCCAGTGCCCTAAAATCGGCAAACGGATGGAGACGGACGACGGCATCCTTAAGGTGCTGCGCGCAAACTTCTTCCGCAACAGCATCGCCGTGCTTTCGGAGTTTGGCGAGGAGCGCGAACTGACGCTGGACGAATGGCACGCGCTTAATCCCCGCCGCATCGACCCGCAGGAGCTGCAACGCCGCTTGCAGGAGGCGCAGGCCAGCATGCGGTCCAAGCCCCGCCCGCCGCGTCCGCGTGGCAAGGGCGGCAAGCCGCCGCACCGCCCCGAAAAGGGCGCGCCCAAGCAGGACGAGGCGGCCCCCAAGCCAGAACAGGACGCCGCGCCGGCCGAACAGCCCAGCCAGCCTGATGCGCCACAGCCCGCCGAGGCGGACGACGCGCAGAGCAGCGACAAGCAGGGCAAGGACGCGCCAAAGGGCAAGGGCAAAAAGCGTCGCCCCCAGCAGCGCGCCAAGGGCAAGCCCGCTGGCGACAGCCAAGGCGGCGACCCGCGCCAAAAGAACAGACCGCGCCGCAAGCCCCGCCGCAAACCGCGGCACAAGGGCAACAAAAGCGAATAGCGAAGAGATAATTCAGGAGGAACCAAGTTGAGCCGGTTTTATATCACCACGCCCATCTATTACGTGAACGCCAAGCCCCATCTGGGCCACGCCTACACGACCATCGTGGCAGACAGTGTGGCGCGCTTTCACCGTATTTCCGGTGAAGAGGCGTTTTTCCTGACCGGAACCGACGAGCATGGTGATAAAATCATGCAGGCCGCCGAAGCCGCCGGAAAGACCCCCAAGGAATTTGTGGATGACATCAGCGGAACGTTCCAGAACCTCTGGCCCAAGCTGAACATCCAGAACTCCGACTTCATCCGCACCACCCAGCCCCGCCATATTAAGACGGTGCAGAAGGTGCTCCAGCAGGTCTACGACAACGGCGACATCTACCAGAGCGAGTACGAGGGGCTGTACTGCTACGGCTGTGAGCAGTTCCTCACCGAAAAGGACCTCGTGGACGGCAAGTGTCCCGACCATGACAAGGAACCCGAGGTTATCCGCGAAAAGAACTACTTCTTCCGCATGTCCAAGTATCAGGACTGGCTGAAGAAGCACATCGAGGACAACCCGGACTTCATCCGCCCGGAGCGCTACCGCAACGAGGTGCTCTCCATGCTGGACATGGGCGTGCTGGACGACCTGTGCATCTCGCGCCCCAAGACGCGCCTGTCGTGGGGCATTGAGCTGCCCTTTGATACGGACTACGTCACCTACGTGTGGTTTGACGCGCTGCTCAACTACATCACCGCGCTGGACTGGCCCGAGGGCGACAAGTTCGACCAGTTCTGGCCCAGCGCCAACCACCTTGTGGCCAAGGACATCCTGAAGCCCCACGCCATCTTCTGGCCCACCATGCTCAAGGCCGCAGGCTTCGAGCCGTACCAGCACCTGAACGTGCACGGCTACTGGCTGGTCAAGGACACCAAGATGTCCAAGTCCATCGGCAACGTGGTGGACCCGCTGTCCATGGTGGGCACTTACGGGCAGGACGCCTTCCGCTACTTCCTCCTGCGCGAAATGCGCTTTGGCCGCGACGCGTCCTTTTCCGAGGACGCCCTTGTGGGCCGCCTGAACGCGGACCTTGCCAATGACCTTGGCAACCTGTTCTCCCGCGTGCTGTCCATGACGCACAAGTACTTCGGCGGCGAGGTGCCAAACCCCAGCCGCAAGCACGAGAGTGTGGACCTTGAGGTGCTCCAGCTGGCCATTGATTCCTTCAAGAACTACCAGCAGCTGTTTGGCACGTTCGAGTTCGGACGCGGCATCGAGTCCCTGTGGGAACTGGTGCGCGGCCTGAACAAGTACGTGGACAGCACCCAGCCGTGGGCGCTGTCCAAGAACGGCGAGACCGAGCGCCTCGGCGATGTGATGTATGTGCTCCTGATGCTCATGCGCAAGATTGCCCTGCACATCTGGCCCGTCATGCCCACCACGGCGGAGACCATGTTGGAGCAGCTGGGGCAGGGCACGGACTTTGATCCTGCCGCCGTGAACATCAAGGACGAGGTGGAGACCTTTGGCCGTTTGGAGCCGGGACTGCACCTTGCCAAGGCGTCCAACCTCTTCCCCCGCGTGGACCTGAAAAAGAAGCAGGAAGAGGACGCCGCCAAGGCCGAAAAGCAGGCCGCCAAAAAGCAGAAGAAGCAGGACAAGGCCGCCAAGGCTGCCAAAGCCGGGGCGGAAGACGGCATCATCGACTTTGCGGACTTCCAGAAGGTTGATATGCGCGTCGGCACCGTGGTGTCCTGCCAGCCGCATCCCGATGCGGACAGGCTGCTCCTCGTCAAGGTGGACCTTGGCGAAGACGAGCCGCGTCAGGTGGTGGCCGGTCTGGCCGAATACTTCAGCCCCGATGACCTCGTCGGACGGCAGGTTGTCGTTGTGGCGAACCTTGCGCCGCGCAAACTGCGCGGGCAGGTCTCGCAGGGGATGATTCTTGCCGCCAAGACTGATGGCGGTATGCAGCTGTTGACTGTTTCCGGCGCCACCGGGAACGGTACCAAGGTTTCGTAATTCTTTAATCACATTGCCGGAAACGCCATCCGGCGTTTCCGCAAGATGGCGTTTCATGCGAATACTGAATATTGACGGTACGTACTTCGTGCCCGAGTTTCGACGGCTCGGGCACGAGGTCCTCGCCATCGGCCCTGCGGGCCGCCGGGGGCTGGATGTCGAAATCGACACCACCATGTCCCTGCAGCGGCTGACGCAGGTGCTGGACGCCAACGGTTTTGTGCCGGACCTTGTGTTCTGGTGCGATACCTCCATTCCTCCCTGTGTTGTTGGGCTGTCGGAACTCCCCGCGCCCACCATCGCCTACTCCATCGATCAATACCTCAATCCGTGGCACGTGCCCTACAGCATGGGGTTCGACCTCGTGCTGGTGGCCCAGAAGGACTATCTGCCCCTGTTCGAGCATGTGGACCACCCCCGGCGCATCCGCTGGTTCCCGCTGTTCTGCAAGCCGGACGTGGATGTGGACCCCGGCGGCGAACGGGATATTCCCGTCAGCTTCGTCGGCACGGTGGAGGGCACCATCAATGCCGCCCGCAAAGCCTTTCTCCAAGGCTTTAAGCGCCTTCATCCGCTGTATGTCACGCAGGGCGCGTACGCTCCCGTGTTTGGGCGCAGCCGCATTGTGCTGAACCAAAGCGCGGCGGGCGAGTTGAACTTCCGCCTTTTTGAGGCCGCAGCCTGCGGCGCCGCCGTGCTGACGGAAGCCACCCAAAACGGCCTGACGGACCTCTTTGCCGTGGACGAGGAAATCCTTGTCTATACGCGCGGGGATGCGGCCTCGGCGGCGGGCGTGGCGCGCCTGATGCTGGACCAGCCCGGACGGCTGGCGGAAATAGCGGCGGCGGGGCGGGACAAGGTGTTGCGGCGGCACAGCGTGGCCAGCCGTGCACGGACCATCGTCAGCGAAGGCGAAGGGCTGTTGCGCAAGGCCTCGTGGAAGCAGCGCATGAAACGCCGGACGTTGATAGAGGCGGAACTTGCAAAAACCTGCATCGCCCTCGCAACGGATGACACCCTTCCGCTGCCGGAAGAACATCGCAGGCACTACGCGGAGCTGGCCCACTTGTATACGAGGTAGGCAGTGGGACGAGACGCTTTTTGCTGGACTCCGAAGGCGTGCTCAACTATAACACGCGCATCTCCGCTTCGGGAGATCGGTTCCAAAGCAATCTCTCATCTCCACCTTCCAGGCAATTCAACTGGCGTGCCCCTGCGGGCCGAACCCTCTGGCACGCACGATTTATAACCTGAACCATACCGAAAGCGACATGCCCAAACGTACCGACATCAAGAAGATTATGCTGATCGGCTCCGGGCCCATCGTCATCGGCCAGGCCTGTGAGTTCGACTACTCCGGGACCCAGGCCCTGAAGGCCCTCAAGGAAGAGGGATATGAGGTGGTGCTCGTCAACTCCAATCCGGCCACCATCATGACCGATCCGGAGTTGGCCGACAGGACCTACATTGAACCCATCGAGCCGGAAACCGTGGCCCGCATCATCGAGAAGGAGCGCCCGGACGCCCTGCTGCCGACCCTTGGCGGACAGACCGGCCTCAACACGGCGCTGGCCGTGGCGGAGATGGGCGTGCTGGAGAAGTGCGGCGTGGAACTCATCGGCGCGGCGCGCGACGTCATCGAAAAAGCCGAAAGCCGCGAGCTGTTCCGACAGGCCATGGACAACATCGGCCTCAAGGTTCCCGTCAGCCGTATTGCCCGCAACCTCGACGAGGTGCGCGAGGCCGCAACCGTTATTCCCTTCCCCATCATCATTCGCCCCGCCTACACCCTTGGTGGCACCGGCGGCGGCGTGGCCTACAACATGGAAGACCTGCTGGAGATTGCCGACCACGGCATCACCGCCAGCCGCACCAATGAGGTGATGCTGGAGCAGTCCGTGCTGGGCTGGAAGGAATACGAGATGGAGGTCATGCGTGACAAGAATGACAACTGCGTCATCATCTGCTCCATCGAAAACATCGACGCCATGGGTGTGCACACGGGCGACTCCATCACCGTGGCCCCGGCCCAGACCCTGACCGACGTTGAGTACCAGGCCATGCGCGACGCCTCCATCGCCGTTATGCGCGAAATCGGCGTTGAGACCGGCGGCTCCAACGTGCAGTTTGCGGTGAACCCCGAGGACGGCGACTTGGTCGTCATCGAGATGAACCCCCGTGTGTCGCGTTCCTCCGCGCTGGCGTCCAAGGCGACGGGCTTCCCCATTGCCAAAATCGCCGCCAAGCTCGCCGTGGGCTACACCCTCGACGAACTCCCCAACGACATCACCCGCGAGACGATGGCCTCCTTTGAGCCCTCCATCGACTACGTGGTTACCAAAATTCCCCGCCTCACCTTTGAGAAGTTCCCCGGCGCAGAGGATGTGCTGAGCACCGCCATGAAGAGCGTTGGCGAGGCCATGAGCATTGGCCGCACCTTCAAGGAGTCCCTCCAGAAGGGCCTGCGCTCGCTTGAAATCGGCATGCCCGGTCTGGGGAAGGACTTTGTCAGCCAGTGCCGGGACAAGGACGAGATTCTGGCCAAGCTCAGAAAGCCGAACTCCAAGCGTATCTTCTACAT
>NZ_JBUDSW010000040.1:0-17696 GCF_054921475.1 Desulfobaculum sp.
TGCTCCAGACCGGGCAGACGCTCTTCCAGTTCCGCGATTTCGGCCGCAGCCATCTCGCGGATGTCCTTGTCGTCGTCGTGAAGCATCTCACGGCTTTCGGCAAGGTTCTCCTCCAGTGTGCGGTACTCCCGGTACGCCTTGACGATTTCACCAAGGTCCGAATGGGTCTTGGTGAGCGTCCTGTAGCGATCCTGATCGTTGAACACATCGGGAGAGGACAACTCGCGCTCAAGTTCCTCGAACCGGCGCTCTATGCTATCGAGCTTGGCGAACATTGTGACGACCTCTCAAATCATTTATCAACCGCGCCTTTCAGCGCGGCGATGGCCACTTCCAGCTGCCCGTCGTCGGGCTCGCCAGTGGTCAGATATTGCAGCATGAGACCCGGCCAGCACAGTACCCGGCACAGCCGGGCGTTGCCGTTGGTGCCCGTGTACTTGATAAGCTCATAGGCAACGGCGCTGATGGGAATCATCATGAAAAACTTGGCGATAACCACATACGCCTGCTTGGCTACGGCGGCGTCTGGGGTATACACGGCCAGCATGCCCGGAATCAGCACGGCATGCAGGGCGATGGAAAGGGACAGGACAAACAGCAAAAACGCCGTCCCGCACCGGGGATGCAGGCGGCTGTAGCCGCGCGCCGCTGCGGGAGTCAGCTCCCCGCCTTCCTCGTAGGTCCAGATGGTTTTATGCTCGGCCCCATGGTACTGGAACACGCGCTTAATATCGGGAATACGGGAAATGGCGGCGATATAGCCCACAAACACGGCCAGCTTGAACAGCCCATCCCATGCGTGGAAGCTAAAGGACTCCGTTCCGCCGCCAAGCCCCAGCACCTTGATGCCAAGGGAAAACATGTGCGGCAACACAACGAACAGTCCCAGCGCCAGCGCAATGGAGACGGCAACGGTCAGGGCCAGCTGCCACGGCTTCACTTCCTCTTCGCCCTCTTCCTCCAGCGCGGTTTGCGCCGAGAAGTTGAGCGCCTTGATGCCATTGACCAAGGTTTCGATGAGGACGAAGAATCCGCGCACAAAGGGGCGCTTCATCCACTCGGCCCGCAGCAGGGTAAACCAAGGGCGCGTCTCCAGCGCAATGCTGCCGTCCGGCTTACGCACAGCGATGGCCAAACGGTCCTGATTGCGCATCATGACGCCTTCCACAACGGCCTGCCCACCAACGGTGGTGGCCCCGCGCAAAAACAACGAAACACCGTGCACGGCGGCCCGGCGCATGGCGCGGAAAGCGCCCATCACGGATGCACTCTGAGCTGATGACATACCCGCCTCCTACCGGACACGGCGTCATGCAGCACGGTCCGGCTTAAATGAAAAGACGCCTCCGACAGGTACGATCCCTGACGGAGGCGACTGCCGGGCGAGCTCCATGGCTCGCGAAAAAGGGAGATGCTAGTTCTCCTTGCCAGCGCCCTTGTTCTCACCAAGCTTGCCGAACTTCTTACGGAAGCGGTCGATACGACCAGCGGTGTCAACAAAGCGCTGCTTGCCGGTGAAGAACGGATGGCAGTTGGAGCAAATTTCCACATGCACTTCTTCACCCTTGGCGGTCAAAAGCTCGGTCTCGTGACCACAGGCGCACTGAACTTTGGCCTTGTAAGTCTTAGGATGGATATCTTTTTTCATGGTGTATTCCTCCACAGGGTTCCGAAAAGACGGCATGGATACCCTGTTTGCAAACGTTTGGCAAGCACATAATGTCTGGACCGGACGTCCTGCGTGGGCGTGCTGCCTTTTCACGGCCACGGCTCTCATGTATATAATGACAGGCGTGGAATAAGCAAGGAGCACTCAGCCAACAATTCGGAGGCATCATGCACAAGCTCGTCCTCGTCCGTCATGGGCAGAGCGAATGGAACCTTGAAAACCGCTTCACCGGCTGGACCGATGTCGGCCTGACCCCGCAGGGCGAGGCCGAGGCGCAGGCCGGGGCGCAACTGCTGCACGACAGCGGCTTCGTCTTCGACGTGTGCTACACGTCTTTGCTCAAACGCGCTATCGAAACCTTGTGGATCATCCAGCGCGAAATGGACAATATGTGGCTGCCCGTCATCAAAAGCTGGCGGCTCAATGAACGCCACTACGGCGCGCTGCAAGGGCTGGACAAGGCCGAAACCGCGCAGAAATACGGCGACGAGCAAGTCTTCACCTGGCGGCGCAGCTACGACATTCCTCCGCCGCCGCTGGAGGCCGACGACCCGCGCCACCCCTCGCTAGACCCGCGCTACGCGCACATTCCGCCCAGCGACTTGCCTGCCGGGGAGAGCCTCGCCCTCACCGTGGAGCGTGTGCTGCCCTTCTGGCATCAGGTCATCGCGCCGGACATCCGCGCCGGACGCCGCGTGCTCATTGCCGCGCACGGCAACAGCCTGCGCGCGCTGATCAAATATTTGGACGATATGTCCGAGGACGACATTACCGGGCTGAACATTCCCACCGGCATTCCCCTCGTCTATGAACTGGACGCAACGCTCAGGCCCATCAAACACTCTTACCTCGGCGATCCGGAAGCCGCAAAACGGGCGGCGCAGGCCGTGGCCAATCAGGCCAAGGGCTAAGCGCGCCGTCCCCGCCCAAGGGACTTCGCCCTTGGGACGGCCCGGCCCGGGGGGAACGCCATGGCCCCAGAGCAGTTCACGTTCCCGCAGTCTTTAAAACGACTCACCAGCCTGACGGCGCACCCGCCGCCGGAACGCACGCGCACGGACATCACCAGCCTGGTGGACCGCATCCGGGCGCAGTGCGCGGCAGCCGGCCCTGCCGAGGCGCGCCGCATGGGCGACGAGACGGCCCTTGTCCTGCACTGGCGGGCCGCAACATCAAGCGACGCCGAATTGCAGGTCTACTATATTGGCCTGCTGGCGGACCTTGGCCCCCTTGCCGCGCCCTTGGCCGCATCCCTGCTGGCGATGACGCAGGGCATTGATGTTGCGGGCGTGCTGGACCTCTTCCCCGGTGGGTTCCGGTTGGCCGTGGTCAACCACCTGCTGCTGGACGATACGGGCCGCTACGAAGCCCTGCGCCCCATCGCCATGACCGCCCTGCCGGACCTTGCGGCCCTGCCGCCCAAGGAGATTGCCGCGCAGTTGCAGGCGCTGCGCGCCAGCGGCGGCGTCCTCGCCTATCCCCTGTCCCACGCGCTGGCAACCGGCCCCTTCGGCTGCGCCGTCGATGCCGCCATCACCGCGCAGGAGTCCCTGCTCCAAGCCTCGCGCCGTCCGGATGACGACCTGCATACCTACGTCCCGGCGCTGGCCATGCTGGACGCGCCGGACCTGCACCTGCGCCTGCTGCCCCTGTTGGTCACGCGTGACCTCGGTGCGCAGCGCACCCTGCTGGACGCTATCGCCGCCGTAGCCCCGCGCCACGACAAGCGCTACGTCAAGGCGCTGCTGCCCTCGCTGACGCACCCGGACCTGCGCGTGCGAACCGCCGTGGTCGCCTGCCTCACACAGATTATGCCGGACAGCATCGGCCGCATCCTTGCCGCCTGCTTCAAGCGCGACCCCGCCCTTCAGGACACCATCACCGCGGCGCTCCCCCTTATGCCGTCGGAGGAAGCCGCGTTCTACATCAAAGCCACCGGGGAGAATCCCGAGGCCTTCGCGGCCATGGTCTTTCCGCTCATGGCGGCCCTTGATCCGCCCATGGCGCGCGTGAGCCTTGCCGCCGCCGTCCCGGACGCCCCGCAGGCGCTCATTGACGCCATTCCCCCCAGCACCGGCCCAAAGCCCGACGTTGAGGCCGCACTGGCTGGCTTTACCGAGCGCCCCCAGAAAGATGACGCGGCGGAGAAGCCCAAGAAGAAGGAGAAAGGATTCCTTGGCGGGTTGTTCAGCGGAGACGAAGGGGAAGCCATCTCCATTCAGTTTGGCGGCGATATGGTCCTGCAGAGCGAGCACTCCGGGCGGCGCTTCTCCCCCATCTACGAGGAGCGTACCCTGCGTGGCACCACATTCACGGACTCCCTTATCGAAAGCGCCACCTTTGAAAACTGCACCTTCGTCGACGCTGACTTTTCGGGAACCATCTTCCACAAGACGCGCTTTTCCGGGTGCACCTTCACCGGCTGTACCATGAACGGCACCCGGTTCTTCGACTGCTCCCTGCGGGAAATAACCATCACCTGCGGCAACGCGGAAGACACCGAACTCACGGACTGCACCTGCGGCCTCATCGACATTCAGGGCACCAAACTGCGCGGCCTGCACCTCTTTGGCGGCAGGTTGGAGGCTCTGCGCGTCACCGCCTGCGACCTTACGGGCGCGCGCATGGAGGCGGTCACCCTTGCGGGGACGGAGCTTCGGCACTGCTCGGGCGCCAGCCTTGAACTGCTGGACTGTTCCATCATCTCCAGCACTGTGCACGCGTGCCTGTTCTCGGACGTCACCATCACCGGGCCGCACGGGGCCTGCCCCTGCGCCCTCAGCCTACAACTGCGCACCCACGCGGCGCGCGCCATGGCAGACACAACACCGCCACCGCCCCTGCCGCCGCAGGCCGGGGCCAAAGCCAAGCTGGCCATGGATGCGTGGTACGGCCTGTGGGACATCATCCGCCGGGCCGCAGCGTTTATGGGCAACAACGCCCGGCGCGAACACTGGTGTATGCAAAAGCTCGGCGCGCCCCGGCGCGACTTTGTGCGCCTTGCCCCATTCTTTCTGCATACGGAAATCTTTGAGCGAAGCAGCGAGGAGCTTGAACCACTGCCCCTGGCCTGCCGCATGGGCAACTACTGTCCGGACTACTCCACCATTGAGGCCGCACGCCGCCACTTTCCGGACGCCACACTGCCTCCGCGCGCGCCGGACCCCATCACCTTCCGCGCGCTGTATACCATAGGCAGTGTGGGCACCATTGCGCAGTCCGAGGCCTCGGACCTTGACTACTGGCTGTGCTACGACCCCGACGACATGCCGGAAATCTTGGTGGACGGGCTGGCCTTTAAGATTGAGGCCATCGAACAGTGGGCGGACGCCACCTTTGGGCTGGAGGTGCACTTCTTCACCATGAACGTGGAGCGCATCCGCGCCAACAACTTCGGCGTCAGCGATGCGGAAAGCTCCGGGACGGCGCAGGCGCTGCTGCTCAAGGAGGAATTCTACCGCTCCGTCCTGCATGTGGCGGGCAGCCTGCCCATGTGGTGGACCACCCCGGCAGGCAGTACCGATGCCGACTACGCGCAAAATATGGAACTGCTCGCCCGCGCGCCGTGGGATGCCCCGTTCATCGACCTCGGCAACCTGCTGCGCATTCCGCCGCAGGAGTTCTTTGGCGCGTCGCTGTGGCAGATTGTGAAGGCGCTGAAGAGTCCCTTCAAGTCCATTATGAAGTTTGGCCTGTTGGAAAAATACATTGCCCCAGACGCCGATTCCGAAAGCCCGCTCCTCTGCGAGCGCCTCAAGGCGGGCATCCTCTCCGGCGACCCGCGCCTTGACGCCGTGGACCCCTACGTCCTCATGTACAAGGAGGTTCTGCTCCACTACGCCCAAAGCGGCGACAAGGACTCCGCCAACCTCATCCGGCTGTCGTTCTTCCTCAAGACCAAGCTCGGCGCCAAAGCCGCCCTTGCGGTCCCCACACGGCGGGAGGAAGCCGAAGGCGCGCAGATTGCCGCCACCATGCCCGCCGCCCTGCAAAAAAGCTCCGAGTGGCCCTTCCAGAAGCTGGTCAGCATTGGCTCGTCCGTGAACCGGTTCATCGTGCAGACGTATATGCGCGTGCGCGACAGCCAAAAACACACCGACGTCAGCATCTCGCCCGAGGACATCACCAAGCTGGGGCGTAAAATCTTTTCCACCTTTTCACGGCGCAGGCACAAGATTGAGCATATCCCCTTTGTTTCCCTTGGCGGCACACGCTTTCGGGTCCTGCACTTTCAGGCGCAGGCCAAAAAGCTGGGCGAACCGTCCTCATGGGAGGTGCAGGGCGCGCAGGAGGTGGCGACCTCGCAGCGCCTTGACCTCGTCAATCTGCGGCAGGGGTCGGACCTTGCCGAACACCTTGTGTGGCTGGCGGCCAACGGCATCTCCCACAAAGACATCGAAATCCGCGGCGACCCCACCATCTCCCCGGTCACCGTGCGCGACATCCAGCGCCTGCTAAACGCCCTGCTCGACTTCTTTCCGCCCAAGGAGACCTTTAATACGGACATCGCAGAAATGCTGAATCCGGAGCGCATCGTCCGCGCCTTCTTCATCCTGAACCTCACCAAACAGCGAGAACTGGCGCGCATTGCGGAGGTTTCTGTGGTGTACAGCACCAACTGGGGCGAACTGTTCTGCCGCACCGTCTCCGCCGAAGACAACGAAGTCATCGACAACCCGGTGCAATTTCTGCTGAACAATGTGGAGCAGGAGTTTGCGGAGCCGCCGGTGCTGGACTATTTTGTGCCGGACCGCAGCAGCAGCCCACAGCCACGGCGCTAGCCGCCACCGCCCCGTCAGCCTTGCCAAACCCGGCGGGTCATGCTCTGTTGCCACCTTCCAAGGAGACAGACCATGACCACACACCACCACATCGCCGCCACGCTGGTGGACTGGTTCCACGCGAACCAGCGCCCCCTGCCGTGGCGCAAGACCTATTCGCCCTACCATGTCTGGGTGTCGGAGATTATGCTCCAGCAGACCCAGATGGACCGCGCCGTGCCCTACTTTGAGCGCTGGATGACACGGTTCCCCGATGTGCCGACCCTTGCCGCGGCCAGTGAAGACGACGTGCTCAAATACTGGGAGGGGCTGGGCTACTACTCCCGCGCGCGCAACATCCGCAAGGCCGCGCGCATCATCATGGACGAACACGGCGGCGCCTTCCCCACGGATGTGGGCGGCCTGCTGGCCCTGCCCGGTGTTGGGCCTTACACCGCCGGGGCCATTGCCAGCCTAGCCTACCAGCAGGACGTCCCGGCCATTGACGCCAACGTGGAGCGCGTGTTTGCCCGCCTGTTCGACATTGACACCCCGGTGAAGGAAAAGGACGCCAAGCGCGCCGTGGCCGACCACGCCGACCGCCTGCTGCCACCGGGCGGCGCGCGGGACTTTAATCAGGCGGTGATGGAATTTGGCGCACTGGTCTGCACGCCGCGCGCCCCGCGCTGCGAGGCCTGTCCCCTCAGCGCGCAGTGCGAGGCCTATCGCCTTGGCATTGTGGCGCACCGCCCTGTGCCCGGAAAACGGCAAGACATTACGCCGCTGAGCATCGTGGCGGGCGTACTGCTGCACGAAGGGCGCTTCTTTATCCAAAAGCGGCTGGAGGACAGCGTGTGGGGCGGACTGTGGGAGTTCCCCGGCGGCAGCATTGAGGACGGCGAAACGCCTGAACAGGCCGCCGTACGTGAATTCCGCGAGGAAACGGACTTCCGCGTCAGCGTGGTGGACAAGATTGACGTGGTCCGCCACGGCTACACGCGCTACCGCATCACCCTGCACTGCTTTCTGCTCTCCCTTGATGGGCCGGGCACCACGCCCTACCTTACCGCCGCGTCCGAGTACCGCTGGTCCACGTCCGAGGGGCTGGACGGCCTCGCTTTTCCCGGCGGGCACCGCAAGCTCATCGACATCATGCGCACCGACCTGCGCTACGCCCACCTCTTTTCGGCATAAAAACAGGGCGGCCTGTTTCGCAACGGACCGCCCTGTGACTTTTCATTATGACGTAGAAAGCGCTTGGTTGAGCGCAAGCATCACGCCGGACTCTGCCGCGGCGGCCTACTTCAAAATGCCGCGCAGGCCCTCGCCTACGGAGCGCAGGGTGCCGTTGATGGCATCCACGCCCTTCTTTACGCCGTCCTCAAGGCCGCCCGTTACGCCGGGCAGGCGCTGGGCAACGGCCCGGTTTATGGCTGTCAGCACCTGCCGCGCCGCATCAGCCATGGAGACGTCCTTCTTCTCGCCAATGTCGCGCAGGTGGATGTCGTCCAACTCCGCGTGGGCAAGCTCGCCGCCAAGGGCCGCAATGCCAAAGTTCACCCGCGCATTGCGGATGACAATATGCTTGATGACCACGGACTTGCCGCCGGCATCGCCCGCTTCGGCGCTCTCGCCGCCACCGGAGCCGGCGTCGCCGCCTTTGGCCGAGCGGGTCACATTGTCCACCAAGGTTTGCAGATTGCTGGTGCGCCCCGCAAGCTCGTAGGTGATGACCGGCCGGTCAATAACAATGGCCTCAATGATCACCGTGGGTTCGGACAGGCTGGAGGTGTCCAGCTTCATGCGGATGGAATCGGCCTGCACCGCGCTCTCGGACTTGTAGCCCGCAGGATTGCCCACGAACAGCCCGCGCAGTTCCCCTTCACCGCTCAAAATCGACAGGTCGGACTCCGCAAGGCGCACGTCCGCGCCCACATAGCGCGGCCCAAAGTATTCCACGCCCTTTTTGACCAAGGGATTCACGGACAACAGGCCAAACACCACAACGCCGACAAACACGACGCACACAGCCACCAGCAGATAGAAGAACTTTTTCATCAGCGCGAACCTCCGGTTGAACACGAAACAGCCCGCCCCGCACGGCAGCGGAGCAGGCGGCGGCATTAGAACTTGCGGATGAGCACCACACCAAGCACAACCAGTACCACACCCGCAATGCGCAGCGGGCTGATGGAATGCTGCGGCAGACCGAACAGGCCAAAGTGGTCCAAAATCAGCGACATGGACACCTGCCCGGCCACCATCAGCGTAAACATCGTGGCGGACCCAATGCGCGGGCCCACGATAACGGCCGAGGCCACCACAAACGCGCCCAGCACGCCGCCGGACCAGTACCACAGCGGCAACTTGCCTGCATCGGACAGGCTAGGCAGCGGAATGCGGGTGGCAAAGGCGTAGGCCGCAAGGGCCAGCGTCCCCACAAAGAAGGATACAAACGCCGCCAAAACAGCGTCCTTGGTCCACGACCCCAGCCGGACATTGACGCCAAGCTGCACGGCCATTGCCACTCCGGCCCCAAAGGCCATCGTCAGGGCGGTTACGGCAGACATCGCCCGCCCCCTGCTTCACATTGCATTCCCTTGGCCTCCCAGCGTCTGAGGACGCGTCCGCTACAGCTGGAGGCTCCCGCGGTACGCATCCCATGAGGAAATGCCATAGGTATCGCAGAGTTCGGCAAGTTCGTCCACAAGCCGGAAGGCAAAATCCGGACGCAGGAAGTTGGCGGTGCCCACCTGTACGGCATGCGCGCCCACAAGGATGAACTCCAGCACATCCTCAGCCGAGGAAATGCCGCCAACGCCGATAACCGGCACATCAACAGCCTGACACACCTGATGCACGCAGCGCAGGGCCACGGGCTTCACCGCCGGACCGGACAACCCGCCAATAACGTTGGCAAGGCGCGTTCTGCGGGTGCGCGCGTCCACCGCCATGCCGGACAGCGTGTTGATGCAACTGAGAATGTCGGCGCCGCCGCTTTCGGCAGCGCGGGCAATCTCCGTAATGTCCGTCACATTGGGGGACAGCTTGATGATAACGGGCTTGTCCCCGGCGCGGCGCTTGACCGCCTCGGTCACGCTGGCCGCCATTTTGGGGTCCTGCCCAAACAGGATGCCGCCGGAACTCACGTTGGGGCAGGAGATGTTGACCTCAAGGGCGGCGATGCCCGGCTGGTCGGCCAGCACTTCGGCCAGCTGCGCAAACTCATCGGCGCTGCAGGCGTACAGGTTGGCCACCACGGCAAGGTTGTCCGCAGGCAACCGGTTCAGCCGCCCGGACAGGAACTTTTCCACGCCGATATTTTGCAGGCCAATGGCGTTCAGCATGCCGGAGGGCGTCTCCGCAATGCGCGGCATGGGGTTGCCTGCGCGCGGGGACAGGGACAAACCCTTCACCACAATGCCGCCCAGTTTTTCAAGGTCGCCAAAGCGCGAGAACTCAAGGCCGTAGCCAAAGGTGCCGGAGGCGGTCATGACGGGGTTTTTCAGGTCCAGACCGCCGAAGGAAACGTGCATATCCATAGTAGTGAAACTTCCCTGTTTAGAACGTTATTTCGTCGGACCAGAACACCGGGCCGCGCGCGCAGACAGAAACGGGACCGCTGTCCTTATGCTCGCACACGCAGCCAAGGCACGCGCCCACACCGCAGGCCATGCGGTTTTCAAGGGACAGCTGCGCCTTGCCGCCAGCCTCGGCGGCAATGGTCTGGATGGTCTTCAGGAAGGGAAGCGGCCCGCAGGCCACGATATGTCCGTCCGTGGCGTATTCGGGCACAATATCGCCCAGCAGGCCAATAAAGGCCTTCAGGTCCTCGGGGCCCTTTTCGCGGTAGGCCTCGCACTTCACGTACTTTTCCATGATGCCGAGGGGGTAGCTTTCCGCCGGGGGACGGTGGCCGAACACCAGCCGCAGCTTCTCCGGGCTGGGGTGCCTGCGCAGGTACTCATAAAACGGCGCAATGCCGATGCCGCCAGCCAAAACAAGGGTCGGCCTGTCATCGCGCACCGCAAATGCGTTGCCAAGAGGCCCCCAGACGGTTACCTCATCACCTGGCGCAAGGCGGGCAAGCCCGCGTGTGCCGCGACCAATGACCTGAAAAAAGACCGATAGCGTGTCGCCATCGGCCTTATGAATAGAAAAAGGACGTCCCCAAAGCGGGTTGTGTTCCCACGCCGTGGGACGAACCATTACGAACTGGCCGGGCTTCCAGTTCTGCCACGCTGTGCTTGCGGAACCGGGATGTTCAAGCGTAAGCTCGTAAAACTCTCCGTCGGCGCCTTGCGTGCCGAATCGGAGCAAGGACCGTACCTTCACGTCAGTACATGCATTTGCAAACATCGATGCAATCCCTTATTGGTCGCCGTCGCGTTAATTGAACGCTCCACCGTAAAAACTCAGGCGAAGCAACATGAATATATCCAGACAACCCGAGATCCTCGCTCCTGCCGGGGACCGTCCTGCATTTTTGGCGGCGCTCGCCGCTGGTGCAGATGCGGTCTACCTTGGCCTGAAGCATTTCTCCGCCCGCGCGGAAGCCGGGAACTTTTCCATCGCGGAACTTGCGGCGCTCACCGAGCTGGCCGCAGAGAAGAACTGCCGCGTCCACGTCGCCATGAACAGCATGCTCAAGCCCGGCGAAGCCGAGGCCGCAGGTCGTCTGCTGGACCGGCTGAACAAGCACGTGCGTCCGGCGGCACTTATTCTACAGGATCCCGGCATGGTCAAGCTCGCAAAACAGAGCGGATTCGCTGGCGAACTCCATCTGTCCACGCTGGCCAACGCCGGTTCCCCCGCCGCACTGCCCCACATGCGCGAATCCCTAGGCGTGGACCGCGTCGTCCTCCCGCGTGAGCTGAACATCGACGAGATCCGCGCCTGCGGCAAGGCCTGCCCGGACGATTTGGACCTTGAGGTCTTCGTCCACGGCGCGCTGTGCTACAACGTGTCCGGCCGCTGCTACTGGAGCTCCTACCTTGGCGGCAAGAGCGGCCTGCGCGGGCGCTGCGTACAGCCCTGCCGCCGCGTCTACACCCAAAAGAGTACCACAGGTCGCTTCTTCTCCTGTAACGATCTCACACTTGACACATTGGTCAAGACCCTGCGCGAAGTTCCCGAGGTCCGCTCGTGGAAGATTGAGGGCCGCCGCAAGGGGCCGCACTACGTCTACTACACCGTCAAAGCCTACAAGATGCTGCGCGATCACGGCAATGACCCCGAGGCAAAAAAGATGGCCGTGGACTTTTTGAAGCAGGCCCTTGGCCGCCGCGGCACCCATTACGCCTTTTTGCCCCAGCGCCCCTACGTGCCCACGGACCCGGACCGCCCCACGGCGTCCGGCCTGCTTATCGACAAGCTGGGCAAGGCCAAAACGCGCAAGCTCAGCTTTTCGCCCCGCATTCCCCTCATCCCCGGCGACCTGGTGCGCGTGGGGTACGAGGATGAGCCCGGGCACCAAATCATCAAGGTCCGCAAATCCATCCCCAAGGGTGGCCGACTGGACTTTTTGGCCAAGGGCCGCCCGCCGCGCCCCAGCAGCCCGGTGTTCCTCATCGACCGCCGCGAGCCGGAGCTCAGCAAGGAGCTGAACGCGCTGGAAAAGCGCCTGTCCACCATCAAGGTCAAAACCGGCCAGTCGTCCTCCTTTGAGCCGACCATGCCCAAGCCCGCAAAACCCGCCGCGCGCCCGCTGCATCTGCATGTGTCGCGCAGGCAGGGCAATAACAAGCTCAATGACGGCTCCGGCGTGTGGCTGACGCCCAAGGCCGCGCGCGAGGTCAAACCCGGCCTTGCCATGCGCCTGTGGTGGTGGCTGCCGCCTGTCATTTGGCCCAACGAGGAGCAGGACTGGCAGGACTGCATTACCCGCCTCGTCAAGGGCGGCGCGCGCCGCTTTGTCCTTGGCGCGCCGTGGCAGAAGTCCCTGTTCCCCACGGAACTGCCCCGCTTGCCCCGCGCCGTGGCCATTAAGCGCAAGCCCAAAAAGCCCGGCGCCAAACAGCGCGAGAAGGAAGACCGCCTCATCATGTGGGCCGGCCCCTTCTGCAACATCGCCAATCCCCTTGCCCTTGAGTGGCTGGGTGAGATGGGCTTTGACGGCGCCATCGCCAGCACCGAACTCAGCCGCGACGACGCCCTTGCCCTTGGCAAGGCCGCGCCGCTGCCGCTGGGCTTCGTGACCACGGGCCAATGGCCCCTTGGCATCACGCGCATCGAGCCCTCGGGCTTCAAGGCGGAAAAGCCCTTTATTAGCCCCATGAAGGAAGTCTGCTACGCGCGCCGCTACGGCCAGAACCACTGGATTTATCCCAGCTGGGGCATCGACCTTCGCGAAAAGGAACAGGAGCTGTCCAAGTCCGGCTACAGCGCCTTTGTGCACCTGCACGAGTCCAAACCCCGCGACGTGCCCCGCGCCAACCGCGTCAGCACCTTCAACTGGGACCTCAAGCTCCTGTAGCCGTCCCTGTCATACCGCACGACAGCGCCGCCCTGCATGATTCATGTGGGGCGGCGTTTTCTTTGCGCAGGCGCGCGAAAAGTCCAAGTCGCGCGATTTTCTGGGGGAGTTGGGGCCAATGTGCTGTGCAACGTCTTGCCCTGCGTCCTGTCCCGGCCTATACTCGGCGGTCAAAGCATAAGCAGGAGCCAGTATGTCCCCGTCTTCACTCATGAACGCCTCCGCCACCATCGCCGCCGTGGCTGACACATGCATCGACTGCGGCAAATGTGTGGACGAGTGCGCCTTTTTAACGGCGTCCGGTACCCCGGGGTCCATCGCCCGGTGCGTCGATACCGCCCATAAGACCCTTAATGCCTACCAGTGCAGCCTGTGCGGGCTGTGCGCCGAGGTCTGCCCCGTGGACCTGAACCCCCGAACCATGTTCCTGACCCTGCGGCAGGAGGCCGTGCGGCGCGGGGTTGGCCCCTTGCGCGAGCACAAACGCATCATCAGCTACGAACGCACGGGCACCTCGCCACTCTTTTCATGGTATGGCCTGCCTGAGGGGTGCGATACCGTCTTCTTCCCCGGCTGCACCCTCAGTGGAACGCGTCCGGCGCTGACCAACACCCTCTACGAGCACCTTGCCACACACATCCCCGGCCTTGGCATTGTCCTCGACTGCTGTTCCAAGCCCTCGCACGACCTTGGGTGCGCGCAGGACTTTGACGACGCCTTCGGCGACCTGCGGCAGTGGCTTGTGGACAATGGCGTCACCACCGTGCTGACGGCGTGCCCCAGCTGTCACGCCATGTTCTCGCGCTACGGCGAGGGACTGACGCCTGTCACGGTCTATGAAATTCTGGCCGCCAATCCCCTACCGCCGGAGGAGGCCGTTTCCGGCACGGTCACGGTGCACGACCCCTGCGTCCTGCGCGACCACCCGTCCTCGCAGCAGGCAGTGCGTACCCTGCTTGAACGCCGCGGCCTTGATGTGGAGGAGATGCCCCACCACGGCGCAAAGACCCTGTGCTGCGGCGAAGGCGGCGCCGTGCCCCTTGTGGCGGCAGACATGGGCAAGACATGGACCACCCGCCGCGCCGAGGAAGCAGGCGGACGCACCATCGTTACCTTCTGCGCCGGATGTGTGAACACCTTGATGCGCAGCGCGCCGACGGTCCACATTTTGGACCTTGTCTTCTGGCCCCAGCGCACCATGCTGGGCTACGCACGCATCTCCCGCGCGCCCGTCACCTACTTGAACCGCCTTGGCCTCAAGCGCCGCCTGCGCAAGACCCTGACCACCCACACCTCCCGGCGGCGGCAAAAGACGTTCTAACAGGCCGCGGCGCACGATAGATTGCCCCTTGATAATGACAAGGCCCCCGCAGAGCGCATCTCTGCAGGGGCCTTTTTTCGCGGTCATATCGCGCGGCATTTTTCGTGCGGCAGCAGCCTTCCTCTTGGGACGGATTGCCGCGCCGCGCTGGCTGGCGCACTATCCGAGCGTGCGTCCATTCCATCCGAACAGGCGGCGCTCCAGACTCTTAAATTCCACGTACACGCGCTCCGGCGGCACTCCGCACTGCGCGCTGAGCAGAGCGCACAGGCTGTCCGTAATGGACGCACAGGCGTCGGCATCCAGCCCCACGTTTTTGAATTCCACGTACGCGGCCGGTTCGTCTGTGCCGCCATAGCACAGCGCCTGTCCCGGCTCCACGCGCGCCATGACCCACTGTTCATCCTTGCCCGTGGCCTGAACGGCGCACTGCGACACAAGGCGGGCCACGCGCCCGGCCTCGCCAGCGTCCATCGGCACATTAGTCGCCACACTCACATACGGCATAGTCCGCCTCCTTGGGGCTTGCGGTGTTTGCCCGCGTTACAGGGATCGGGGCATGGTGGCGTCGTCCCACGCCCTGTCTATGGGCACCTCCAAAGAAATGGACGTCCCCTTGCCGGGGCGGGATACAATCTGCAACTCCCCGTCCATAAGCCGCGCACGTTCCTTAAGGCCCTGCACGCCCATGCGGCGCGAGCGGACAGCGTTCTCCTGCTGGCGCTCCGGGTCAAAGCCCATACCGTCGTCGCGGATGCGCACAATAAGGTTGGGGTGCGAGGCGACCAGCTTCACGCTGGCCTTGCTGGCCCGCGAATGCCGCGCCACGTTGCGCAGTGCTTCCTGCACAATGCGGAAGATATTAATCTGCACCTCCGGCGCAACCGGTACGCTCTCCATTCCTGCGGCGGAAAATGACACCGGCACGCTGTAGCGCTGCTCGAACTCGGAACAAAACAGCTCCAGCGTGCGCACCAGCCCCAATTCATCCAGCCCGGAGGGGCGCAGCTCGTAGGCCATGTTGCGCACGGCGTCGATGGTTTCCGAAAGCACACGCGCAAACTCCTCATGCAGGGAGGAATCGCCGCCCGAGGCACGCTCCGCCATGATGCGGGATTGAATTTTCAGATACGACAGATTCTGGGCGATGTTGTCGTGCAAATGCAGGGCAAGGAGCTTTCGCTCGTGCTCCTGCGCCATGAGCAGTTCCTTATTCAGGGCGTGGATGCGCTCCTGCGCGTTGCGGCGTTCGGTCACGTTTTCCAGTAGGCCGGTAAAGCACACCACCGCGCCCGTGTCGTCCCGGGTGCTCTTGCCCTGCCACCGCGCCCAAAAGCGTGTGCCATCGCGCCGTATAAGCTGCGCCTCAAAGACAAACGGTTCCATCCCCTCAACAACGCCCAGGATAAATTCCTCACGCATTTTGGGGTCTGCGTACACCTGCTGTCCCACGTCGCTGACCTCGGCCAAAATCTGCTCTGTCGACGCGTACCCAAGCATGGACGCCAAGGCCGGGTTGGCGCTGAGCAGCCGCCCGCTGAGGTCCGTCTGGAAGATGCCTTCCACCGCGTTCTCAAAAATGCTGCGGTAGCTGCTTTCGGCCTGCGCCAAGGCATCACGGTTTTTGGCGATCTCAAAGGTCATGGAGTTGAACGCCCGGGCCAGCTGGCCGAACTCGTCATCCCGAAAGCCCTCCAGCCGGTGTTCAAGGCGGCCGGCGCCCACGGCCTCCGTGGCGTCCACGAGCTTGCGCACCGGCGTCAGCACCCGCCGCCGCACAAAACCTGTCAGGATGAAAAACATCATGCCGCCAACGCCCACCGCCAGCAGCGTATGCGTCACACGCGCCGTCCCTACGGTGTTGCTCATGGCCGCGCGGGTCACGGAAACGGACGACAAAATGGACGCGCACGGGACAATGGTCGCAAAGCTCCACTTGGTGGAAGGCAATGGATGAAAGCCCAGCAGATAGTCCTTGCCCCCAAGGCCCACCGTTCGCACCCCGGAGCGCCCGAGTATCATTTCCTGCGCTGCGGTGCGCATGGCGGGCTCACCGCTTTGGTTCAGGTCCGCATCCTGCGGGGTGCCTGTCGCGCCAACCTCCGGGGACAGACCCAGTACCGAGGCATGGCCGATGGGCATCACCACCACACGCCCCTGTCCGTCCAGCAAAAAGCTGAACTCACCGGGCCGATGGCTCAGGCCGCGGATATCGTCCACCAACAGATCAAGGGAAAAATCGACGCCTGCCGCGCCAAGAAAGGCGCCGGATGAGGAAATGACCGGCGCGACAACCGTCACCACGTACGCGCCATGGTCGGCGGTATCGCGATAGACCTCACTCCACACGCTGTTCCCGTCAGGATTCACATCCGGCATGGCAAGGCTGTAGCTGGTGAGCTTACGGAAATCAAAATCGCCGGGGTGCGGCACGTCGGCAAACAGTGTCCCCACCGGCGCAAAGCGGGCGCTGCCGTCATCAAGCATCACCCATGCGCTCTTCACGCCGGAGAGCCGGCGGGTCGCCTGCACAAGGATGGAATCCACCGAAGCCAGCGCGCCAAGGCGCTCTCTTGCCTGCGGCAACTGTTCCGGCGCGCCCCAATACAGGCAGGTGACCGCCGCATCCTGTGGGGAGTTGTACACGCCGCGCCTTTCGTCCAGCTCCAGCCGTTCCGGCGCAGAGCCAACCACATGACGCACGTCCAAAGCGCGCGCGGCCTGGATCGCGGCGGCCTCGGCCAATGCCTGCGCGCTGCGGGCGATGGTATCGTAGCGCATGGCGCTCTCCTCCACCGTACGCCCGATATATTGCGTGGCCAGGGAGTGGATGTTCTGCGCGTTGACCTGCGCGGCAAATTCGCCAACCGTGCCGATGCCGCGCACGGCCACCAGCCACAGCAGCACAGCGCAGCACACGATGGCGCAGCCTGCAAGCCAAACCAAATCCCTGCCTATGCGAGACCCCGATGAAAACCCCATAACCCCTCTTGTTCCCCCTTGGGTGTGTCCGCTCGTTGGCGGAAATGGATGTCGAGTACGGGCGGCCCCCTCAAGCCGCCATCACCGAGCACGCGCCAGCGCCCCACTGTCCCCGCCTATCGCGTGCGCCATTGGCTCTGATGACGCCGAACGCATGCCCCGGCCTCGGCAGCGCCATAAACGCCGCCGGCATCATGAACGCCGCACGCACCGCACCGTGTTTCTGAAAACTGGCGTCCGGGACAACTCTAGGTCTGGGACAACACTGGCATTCACACCGTGATGTAATCTTTCAATGCAAAAATCACAACTGGAACCATACGCAACAAAAGGGCGAAACCGCTACGGTTCCGCCCCTTGTTTACGCGGGGGATGCATCAGGTCAGACGACAAACAAGCCGGTCACAGCCATCCGGCATCATGCCGGAACGTTCCATTATGCGCTGAGCAGAGTCATGGCCATACGAGGCAGCGCGTTAGCCTGTGCGA
>NZ_JBUDSW010000041.1:0-17669 GCF_054921475.1 Desulfobaculum sp.
AAGGTGGCCGCCACACTCCGTTCTTCTCCGGCTACCGTCCTCAGTTCTACTTCCGCACCACTGACATCACCGGCGTGGTTACCCTTGCCGACGGTGTCGAGATGGTCATGCCCGGTGACAACGCAACCTTCGGTGTTGAGCTTATCGCGCCCATCGCTATGGAGAAGGGCCTTCGCTTCGCCATCCGTGAGGGCGGCCGCACTGTCGGCGCTGGCGTTGTTTCCGAAATCGAGGAGTAAGTCATGGTTTCCATGCAGAGCGATCGCATCAGAATCAAGCTGAAAGCGTACGACTACAGGATTCTGGACAAAGCCGTAGCCGAGATCGTCGACACGGCCCGGAATACCGGCGCCAGCATCGCGGGCCCCATTCCCCTTCCGACCAATATCCACAAGTACACCATTCAGAAGTCGGTGCACGTGGATAAGAAGTCCAGGGAGCAGTTCGAGATGCGCGTGCACAAGCGCCTTCTCGACATTCTCGAGCCCACGCAGCAGACCGTGGACGCGCTGGGTAAGCTCAGCCTCCCCGCCGGCGTGGACGTAGAAATCAAACTCTAGAAAGAGGATATCATGATGGCTAAGACGCTTGGCATCATGGGACGCAAGCTGGGCATGACCCGCATCTTCGGTGACGACGGCACTGCTATCCCCGTCACCGTCGTTGCCGCCGGGCCGTGCCCCATCCTTCAGACGAAGGACGATGCGACCGATAGATACGCCGCTCTTCAGATCGGTTTTGAAGAAGTTGACGAGAAGAAGGCCAATAAGCCCACCAAGGGCCACATGGCCAAGGCAAACCGTGGCTGCTACCGTCACCTCAAGGAAGTCCGCGTGGACTCCATTGAAGGCTACGAGCTCGGCCAGGACCTGACCGTCAGCATGTTTGAGCCCGGAGAGAAAGTTAAGATCTCCGGCACCTCCAAAGGTAAGGGCTTCCAGGGCCCCATGAAACGGTGGAACTTCCGTGGCCTTGCCGCAACTCACGGCGTGGAAAAGGTACACCGTTCCCCCGGTGGCATTGGTCAGTGCGCTTGGCCCGGTAGGGTTTTCAAGGGCAAGAAGATGGCCGGCCAGATGGGCAACAGGAAAGTCACCTGTACTAATGTCGAAGTGCTCGATGTCCGCCCCGAGGACAACCTGCTCATCCTCAAAGGTCAGGTTCCCGGTCCTAAGAACGGCCTTGTGATGGTCCGCAAGCAGTAATGAGGATGATATCATGGCTGTTTTGAAGATATACGACCAGGAAAAGAAGGAAGTAGGCGAGCTGACCCTCGCTTCCGAGGTCTTCGAGGTTCCGGTCAAGCCCGAAATCTTGAACCTTGTTGTTCGTGCACAGCGTGCGCAGCAGCGCGCTGGCACCCATATGGTGAAAAACCGCGCCCTGTCTCGCGGCGGCGGTGCGAAGCCTTGGCGCCAGAAGGGCACCGGTCGCGCACGCGCCGGCTCCCTGCGCAGCCCCATCTGGAAGGGTGGTGGCACCACGTTCGGCCCTCAGCCCCGCAGCTACGAGTTCAAGGTGAACAAGAAGGTTCGCCGTCTCGCTCTGCGTATGGCCCTGTCCGCCAGGGTTGCTGAGGAGAGCATGACGGTGCTTAAGGGCTTCGAATTGAAGGAAGTGAAGACCAAGGAATTCGCACAGATTCTCAAGAACCTGGGCCTCAAAAAGGCCTTGATTGTTACCAATGGCGACGATAAGGTTCTGGGTCTCTCCGCACGCAACATTCCCGGTATCACCATCCTTCCGCAAGCCCAGCTCAATGTCTACGACGTGCTCAGGCACAACCAGCTCATCATGCTGGAAGATGCCGCTAAGGCCGTCGAAGAGAGGTTGAAGTAATGGATTACACGAAGGTTATCATCAAGCCGCTCATCTCTGAGAAGGCCGCCGAAATGCACGAAGCAGGCAACCAGGTTGTCTTCTACGTGCACCCCGAGGCCAACAAGATTGAGATCGCCAAAGCGGTTGAGAAGGCATTCGATGTGAAGGTTACTGGCGTGAACGTTGTTCGTCGCCGTCCCCGTGTCCGCAGCCGCTTCGGCCGTCGCGTCGGGACGGAATCCGGCCACAAGAAGGCCTACGTCACCTTGGCCGAAGGCCATAAGATCGAACTGTTCGAAGGAGTCTAGGCATGGCAGTGCGCAAATTGAAACCCACTTCTCCGGGTCGCCGCTTCCAGACGATCTCCACCTTCGAGGAGATCACCAGCACGACGCCTGAGAAATCCCTGACCAAGGGCCTGACCAAGAAGAGCGGACGCAACCACTTTGGTCGCGTCACCTCCAGGCGCCGCGGTGGCGGGCACAAGCGTTTGTACCGCGTGATTGACTTCAAGCGGAACAAGGTCGACGTGCCGGCCAAGGTCGCTACCATTGAGTACGACCCCAACCGTAGCGCGCGCATTGCCCTCCTGCATTATGCTGACGGCGACAAGCGCTACATCCTGGCCCCTGTGGGCATCAAGGTTGGCGACACCGTGCAGGCTGGCGAGAATGCCGACATCAAGGCCGGCAACGCTCTGCCCCTGTTCCGTATCCCTGTTGGTACCACGGTTCACAACATTGAGCTGCAGCCCGGCGTGGGCGGCCGTTTTTGCCGCGCCGCCGGTACGTATGCCCAGCTCGTTGCTAAGGAAGGCAAGTACGCCCTGCTGCGTATGCCCTCCGGCGAAGTCCGCAACGTGCTGGCTACCTGCTGCGCCACCATCGGCCAGGTTGGCAACGTCCACCACGAGTCCGTGACCGTCGGTAAGGCTGGTCGCTCTCGCTGGCAGGGCCGTCGCCCCGAAGTCCGTGGCGTTGCAATGAACCCCGTTGACCACCCCCTCGGTGGTGGTGAGGGTCGTAGCTCCGGTGGTCGTCATCCCGTTACCCCCTGGGGTAAGCCGACCAAGGGTTACAAGACTCGTAACAAGAAGAAATCCTCTTCCCGGCTCATTATTAAGCGCCGCGGTGAGAAATAGGAGTTGTCATGCCTAGGTCGCTGAAAAAGGGTCCTTTCATTGATGACCACCTGATGAAGAAGGTTGTTCAGGCAGGCGAGACGGGCGACCGTCGCGTTATCAAGACCTGGTCGCGTCGCTCCACGATCTTCCCCGAAATGGTTGGTCTGACTTTTGCCGTTCATAATGGCCGCAAGTTCATCCCCGTGTTCGTGAGCGAAAACATGGTCGGGCACAAGCTCGGCGAGTTCGCCCCGACCAGGACGTACTTCGGTCATGCTGCGGACAAGAAAAGCAAGGCCAAACGATAAAGGGTTAAGGTGACTTCGATGGAAACCAGAGCTGTTGCCAAGCATACGCGTATCTCCGCACAGAAGGCTCGTCTCGTTGCTCGCAACGTTGAGGGCCGCTCCGTGGAGGACGCAATCAATATTCTGACTTTTACGCCCAAGAAGGCCGCGAAGCTGATCAATAGGGTCCTTCACTCTGCTGTTGCCAATGCTGAGCAGACCGGGGTGGAAGTCGATAACCTGGTTGTGAAGCAGGTGATCGTCAATGAGGGTCCGACCCTCAAGAGGATCATGCCCCGAGCCATGGGGCGCGCGAACCGAATCCTGAAGCGCACCAGCCACATCACTGTGGTTGTGGCCGAGGCCTAAGGAGGCAGAAGTGGGTCAGAAAGTACATCCCTACGGATTCCGGTTGGGCTACAATAAGAATTGGTTGTCCCGCTGGTTCGCGAACAAGAACTACGCGGACAACGTTTTCGAAGACGACCAGATCCGTAAGTTCGTTAAGAAAAAACTCTATCACGCCGGTATTTCCCGCCTGGAGATCGAGCGCGCTGGCGGCAAGGTCCGCCTGCTCGTCTTCACCGCTCGTCCCGGTATCGTTATTGGACGTAAGGGCGTAGAGATCGAGAAGCTGCGCGGTGAGCTGCGTCATAAGTTCGGTCGCGACTTCGCCATTGAGGTGAACGAAGTGCGCCGTCCCGAGACGGATGCCCAGCTTGTTGCAGAGAACATCGCTCTCCAGCTTGAGCGTCGAGTTGCCTTCCGCCGCGCTATGAAGCGCACTGTGAGCATGGCTCGCAAGTTTGGCGCAGAGGGCATCAAGATCAACTGCGCTGGCCGCCTGGCCGGTGCTGAGATCGCTCGCACTGAGTGGTACCGCGAAGGCCGTGTGCCTCTGCACACCCTGCGCGCCGATCTGGACTACGGCTTTGCCGAAGCCCACACCACCTATGGTGTCATCGGCGTGAAGGTCTGGATCTTCAAGGGTGAAATTCTGGATCAGGAAGGTGAATAGTCATGCTTTCTCCGAGAAAGACTAAATTCCGTAAGCGCCAGAAGGGCCGTCTGCGTGGCAAAGCCACCCGCGGCAACACTGTTGCTTTCGGTGAAATCGGCCTGAAGGCGCTGGAGCACGGCAAGCTCACCAACCAGCAGATTGAATCCGCTCGTGTGGCCATGATGCGTCACATCAAGCGTGGCGGTAAGGTCTTTATCCGTATTTTCCCGGACCAGGTCCTTACCTCCAAGCCTGCCGAAGTGCGTCAGGGTAAAGGTAAAGGTGCTCCTTCCGGCTGGTACGCTCCCGTCAAGCCTGGCAGGATCATGTACGAAATCAAGGGTGTTGACTTGGCTCTGGCCAAGGAAGCCCTGGTCAGGGCATCGCATAAGCTGCCCATCAAGACCGCCATTGTTGTCAGGGAGGGCCTGTAATGACTGCCAAAGAACTCCGGGAACTGTCCGTTTCCGAGCTCAATGAGAAACTCGGCGAGTTTCGGCAGGAGCTGTTCAACCTTCGTTTTCAGCATGCCACGGCCCAGCTGGAGAATACCCAGCGTATTCCCGAGGTGAAGAAGGCCATCGCGCGTATTCTCACCATCCTTCGCGAAAAGGAAACTGGAGCGTAAGCAATGTCTGAAGTGAAGAATTCCAACAAGCGTATGCTGACCGGCATCGTTGTCTCCGACAAGAACGACAAGACCATTGTCGTTCGTGCGGAGACCCTGGTAAAGCATCCTCTGCTGAAGAAGTATATCCGTCGCCGCAACAAGCTCATGGCACACGATCCCAACAACGATTGCAAAGTTGGGGATAAGGTGCAGATCGTCGAGCATCGCGCACTGAGCGCTCGTAAGCGGTGGCATCTCGTCAACATCGTTGAAAAAGCCGTCTAGGAGCTTACAAGATGATTCAGGTCGAATCCAAGCTCGACGTTGCGGATAACTCCGGCGCCAAGAAGGTGTCCTGCATCAAGGTGCTCGGCGGCAGCCGTCGTCGTTATGCATCCGTTGGCGACATCATTATGGTTTCCGTTAAGGAAGCCATGCCCCACTCCAAGGTGAAGAAGGGTGATGTCATGCAGGCGGTCGTCGTTCGAACCAAAAAAGAAGTTGGTCGTCCGGACGGAACCTACATTAAGTTCGACAACAACTCCGCCGTTCTGCTGAACAAGCAGAATGAGCCTGTCGGGACCCGTATTTTCGGCCCCGTGGCACGTGAGCTGCGTCAGAAGAACTTTATGAAGATCGTCTCCCTGGCGCCCGAAGTGCTCTAGAGGTTTGCCCCATGAAAAAGTTCAAGATCCGCAAAGATGACAAAGTCATGGTCATCGCCGGTAAGGATAAGGGCAAGGTCGGTAAGGTGCTCAAGATCATGCGCAAGAAAGACAAGGTTCTTGTCGAGAAAGTGAACATGATCAAGCGCCATACCAAGGCCAACCCTTACACCCAGCAGGCCGGTGGCATCATCGAAAAGGAAGCGCCCGTTGCAATTTCCAACGTGGCCGTGATTTGCGATGCATGCACCAAGCCGACCCGCATCGGGTACAAGGTGACTGCAGACGGAAAGAAAGTCCGCTTCTGCAAAAAATGTAACGAAATCATCGACTAGGGGAGCATCCATGACTCGTCTTGAGAAAGTATACAATGAGAAGGTTGCTCCCGCCCTGCAGAAAGAGTTCGGGTACAAGTCGCCCATGCAGCTCCCCGAGCTGAAGAGCGTGAGCCTGAACATCGGACTGGGCGAAGCCAGCCAGAACAATAAGCTCATTGAGGATGCCGTTGAAGAGCTGAGCCGCATTGCCGGCCAGCGTGCCGTCCCCACCCGCGCCAAGAAGTCCATTGCGGCCTTCAAGCTGCGCGAGGGTATGGCCATCGGCTGCCGCGTGACCCTTCGTGGCGATCGCATGTGGGACTTCTTCGACAAGCTGGTCAACTTCGCTCTGCCTCGTGTCCGCGACTTCCGGGGTATCCCGGACCGCGGTTTTGACGGCCGTGGCAACTTTACCCTCGGTATCAAAGATCACACGATCTTCCCCGAGCTGGAAGTTGACAAGGTTGAGCGTGTGAAGGGCATGAACGTGACCGTCGTGACCAGCGCCGGCACTGACAAGGAAGGCAAAGTCCTGCTGCAGATGCTGGGCATGCCTTTCAAGAAGTAATGGAGGAGCGAAGTGTCTCGTAAAGCTCTCATGAATAAGGCTGGCCAGAAGCCCAAGTTCTCGGCCCGCGCCTACAACCGCTGCCCCATCTGCGGACGTCCCCGCGCTTTTATGCGGAAGTTCGGCATCTGCCGTATCTGCTTCCGTAACAAAGCACTTGCCGGCGAACTGCCCGGGGTCCGTAAGTCCAGCTGGTAAGGAGTAACACGATGTCTGTTATTGATCCCATTGCGGATATGCTGACCCGTGTGCGCAACGCCTACCAGGCGTTGCACCAGGAGGTCCTCATCCCCAAGTCCAACATGAAGGAGTCCATCGCGGCCATCATGAAGGACGAAGGATATATCACCGACTACAGCGTTGAGGAGCGTGACATCCGTCTGACCCTCAAATACGCTGACGGCCAGGCCCTGATCGCTGGTATGAAGCGCATCAGCAAGCCGAGCCGTAGAGTCTATGTTGCCTCTTCCGAGATTCCCCGTGTTCAGAACGGCCTCGGAATCTGCGTTCTGTCTACCTCTCACGGTGTGATGGAAGGCACTGTGGCACAGGAAAAGAACGTCGGCGGCGAACTGCTGTTCGAAATTTGGTAGTGAGGAAGGAACATGTCCAGAATCGGTAAAAGGCCTATCGCCGTCCCTTCCGGGGTGGAAATCACGGTCGGCAAAAGCCAGGTTGATGTGAAGGGCCCCAAGGGCTCCCTCTCCACGCCGCTGCATCATAAGATTGAGGTCAAGCAGGAAGGCTCGGAGCTGGTCGTCACTCGTGTCGACGACTCTGGCCTTGCCCGTGCCCAGCATGGCCTTCGCCGCTCCCTCTTGGCCAACATGGTCGAGGGTGTCACTAAGGGCTTCGAAAAGACGCTCGAAGTGGTTGGCGTTGGCTACAGGGTCAATGTTCAGGGCAAGAAAGTTGTCCTGAACGTTGGTTACTCCCACCCGGTCGAGTTCGATCTGCCCGCGGGCATCGAAGCGAAGGCCGAGGGAACCAAGCTGACTATCTCCGGCTGCGACAAGCAGGCTGTGGGCGAAGTCGCTGCACAGATCCGCCGCGTCCGTAAGCCGGAGCCGTACAAGGGCAAGGGCATCAAGTACGTTGACGAGGTCATCCGCCGTAAGGCCGGTAAGTCCGCCAAATAGAGTAGGGTGATACGATGAAAATGACCAAAGAGCAGGCACGCGCCCGCCGCAAGATCCGCATCCGCAAGAAAGTTAGCGGCACTCCGGATCGTCCCAGGCTCTGCGTTTTCCGCTCCAACTTGCATATCTACGCGCAGCTCGTCGACGATGTCGCGGGCGTCACTCTGGCCTCTGCCTCCACTCTTGCTCTGAACAAGAAGGACGGCGAGACCCTGAAGTGCAATAAAGAAGGCGCTGCACGGGTTGGCCAGGAGATCGCAAAGCTGGCTAAGGAAAACAATATCGAGAGCGTGGTCTTTGACCGTGGTGGCTATATCTACCACGGCAAGGTCAAGGCTCTGGCCGACGGCGCCCGAGAGGCCGGGCTTAAATTCTAAGACTGCGGAAGGTAACAATGGAAAAAGGCCCTCGCAGAGACTCCCGTAGGGAGCAGCAGGAAGAACTCGGCCACATTGAGAAGCTTGTCTACCTCAATAGGGTGGCCAAGGTTGTCAAGGGCGGCCGCCGCTTCAACTTCAGCGCACTCGTTGTAGTTGGTGACGGCAAGGGTTCTGTCGGCTACGGTCTCGGTAAGGCAGTGGAAGTCCCAGAGGCTATCCGCAAGGCCACCGAGAAGGCTCGTAAGACCATGAAGCCCGTCGCCCTTGTGGACGGCACGCTTCCTTACGAGACCCTCGGTCGCTTCGGCGCCGCCCGTGTTGTCATGAAGCCCGCATCCAAGGGTACCGGCATCATCGCCGGCGGCCCGGTGCGTGCCGTCATGGAGGCTGTGGGTGTTCACGATATCCTGACTAAGGCCATCGGTACCAACAACCCGCATAACGTGCTTAAGGCTACCGTCGAGGGGCTGACCTCTCTGCGCAGCGCGAAGAATGTCTCCGCACTGCGTGGTAAGGAAGTCAGCACCCCGAGGAAGTAGAGGGAGCGACATGGATAAGATCAAAGTCAGACTCGTTCGGAGCTTGATCGGCTGCACTCCCAAGCAGCGCAAGACCGTCGCTGCCCTGGGCCTGCGCAAGATCCGCCAGGTGAACGAGCTTCCCAAGAACGATAGCACCCTTGGCCAGATCAAGGCTGTGCACCATCTTGTTGAGGTAGTTGAATAATGAGACTTCACGAATTGTACCCCTTCGATGAAGAGCGCAAGAACAGAAAGCGGGTCGGCAGGGGCGCAGGCTCCGGCTGGGGTAAGACATCCGCCAAGGGCCATAAAGGGCAGAATGCCCGCTCTGGTGGTGGTGTCCCCGCTTGGTTCGAAGGTGGCCAGATGCCCCTCGCCCGTCGTCTGCCTAAGCGTGGTTTCAAGAACCGTTTCCGTGAGTCCTACGAGGCTGTGAACCTGGACCGTCTCTTCGCTATGTTCGAAGGCAAGTCCGAGATCACCCTCGACGACATCTATGCCCGTGGTCTGGTCAAGGCTGGTAGCCTGGTCAAGATCCTCGGCAACGGAGAGGCCAAGGCCGCTGTGACGGTTGAGGCACATCGGTTCAGCAAGTCCGCTCAGGAAAAGATTACCGCCGCTGGCGGCACCGCCAAGGCTCTGGAAGGGTAAATAGACGTGGCGCTTACTGGGGTTGAGAATCTCACCAAGTTACCGGAGTTGAAGAAGAAGCTCCTGTGGACGTTCCTGCTGTTGGCGGTTTACCGGATCGGCATTCACGTGCCGACTCCGGGCGTCGACACTGTCGCGCTGCAGGACTTCTTCGATAGCGTTCAGAACACCTTGTTCGGTTTGTTCAACATGTTCTCGGGCGGTGGTTTGAGAAATCTCTCCATCTTTGCTCTTGGGATCATGCCCTACATCTCCGCTTCGATTATCATTCAGCTGCTGACCGTGGTCAGCCCCGAGCTGAAGCGATTGTCGAAGGAAGAGGGGCAGGCCGGACGCAAAAAGATTACCCAGTACACCCGTTACGGGACGGTGCTCATCACCATCGTACAGGGCCTGGGCATCGCAATCGGTTTGGAGAGCATGACCAGCCCCACCGGCGCTCCCGTGGTCCTCGACGCAGGCTGGAGCTTCCGTCTTGTGACCATTATTACCCTTACTGCCGGTACCGTGCTGATCATGTGGATCGGCGAGCAAATCACGGAACGGGGACTCGGAAACGGCATCTCGCTCATCATCTTCGCCGGTATTGTCGCTGGGCTACCTGGCGCCATTGCCAACACATGGCGACTGATGACCACGAACGAGATGTCCCTGTTCGTGCTGCTGCTGGTACTGGCGCTCATGGCCGGTGTGCTGGCGCTCATCGTGTACATGGAACGTGCGCAGAGGCGCATCCCCATCCAATATGCCAAGCGCATGATGGGTCGGCGGATGTACGGTGGTCAGACCACCCATCTGCCTCTGCGAATCAATACCGCAGGCGTTATTCCTCCCATTTTTGCCTCTTCCATCCTGATGTTCCCGGCAACGCTGGCGAACTTCTCCCGGGTGGAGTGGCTTCAGGAGATTTCCGCCTGGTTCACACCTGCTTCGGTGTTGTATAATGTGCTGTTTATCGGAATGATCTTCTTCTTCTGTTTCTTTTACACAGCCATTATCTTTGACCCGAAGGACATTGCGGACAACATCCGCAAGCAGGGCGGCTTCATCCCCGGCATTCGCCCCGGTGCCAAGACCCACGAGTACATCGATAGGGTTCTGTCCCGGATCACGCTGTGGGGCGCTCTGTATATCGCTGCAGTCTGTGTGCTGCCGATGCTTCTGATTAGCCAGATGCATGTGCCGTTCTACTTTGGCGGCACCAGCCTGCTTATCGTCGTCGGCGTGGCTATGGACTTCATGTCCCAGATCGAGTCGCACCTCATCAACCGTCAGTATGAAGGTTTGATGGGCAAGACGAAGGCCAAGGGACGGCGATAGCATTGAAAAAGTTTCGCGGAATCTTTTTGAAGAACGATGCGGAGATCGCCCTCCTGAGGAAGGCGAACCGCATCGTCTCCGTGATACTTGATGAAATGGGCGAAGCCGTGCGGCCGGGTGTTCCGACCATGCGGTTTGAAAACATCGCTCAGGAAATGTGCAGGAAGTTCGACGTCACGCCCGCTTTCCAGGGCTACGGCGGCTTTCCCTACGCACTGTGCTGTTCCGTCAATGAACAGGTTGTCCATGGGTTCCCGTCTGACCGGGTGCTGGAAGAGGGCGATATCGTCAGCTTTGACATGGGCGTCATTTATGACGGATTCTACGGCGATTCGGCCCGCACCTTCGCGGTGGGAGCCATCCCCGAGGAAACGCAGCGCCTCATTGATGTCACGCGTGAGTCCCTCATGCGTGGCATTGAGCGCGCCGTGGTCGGTAACCGCCTTTACGACGTATCCAAAGCAATCCAAGAATTTGTGGAGCTTAACGGGTATTCTGTGGTAAAGAGGTTTGTCGGGCACGGTATAGGCCGGAATCTTCACGAAAAGCCGGAGGTCCCCAACTTCGTCCCTCGGGGCGCGACGGGGCCGCCGATTAAGGCCGGAATGGTCATAGCGGTGGAGCCGATGGTCTGTTTAGGATCGCCAGATGTCGAGGTCCTGGAAGACAAGTGGACAGCAGTGACAAAAGATCGTAAACTCTCTGCCCACTTTGAACACACTATCGCTCTGACCCACAACGGGCCAGAGATATTGAGCAGAAGCGATCATTAAGGTTCGTGCTTGCATATATACCTTAGTTTCCTGGTTGTCCCGAGGACCGGGGTGCTCAATAAGGAAAGAAGCGGGAGAAGGTCATGAAAGTTAGACCCTCAGTTAAAAAGATGTGCCCGAAGTGCAAGTTGATCCGCCGTAAGGGCGTGCTCCGGGTTATCTGCGAAAACCCCAGGCACAAGCAGCGCCAGGGCTAGGTAAAGGGGATTTATCGTGGCTAGAATTGCAGGTGTTGATTTGCCCAAGAATAAGCGTCTGGACATTGGTCTGACGTACATCTACGGCATCGGTCGCACCACAGCCCTGAAGATTCTGGATTCTACCGGAATCGATTGGACGAGGAAGACCGACGATCTGACCGCTGATGAGGTGAACACCATCCGCAAGGAGATCGAGACCAACTTTAAAGTTGAAGGCGATCTCCGCCGCGAGGTGACCGCCAACATCAAACGCCTGATGGACATTGGCTGCTACCGCGGCCTGCGCCATCGCCGTGGTCTCCCTTGCCGTGGTCAGCGCACCCATACGAACGCTCGTACCCGTAAGGGCCCCAAGCGTTCTGCGGTTGGTAGAAAGAAAAAGTAGTTATCAGTTTGCATCCCCCGCCTAGGGATTCTCCTTGGGGGATGCAGAACTGAACACTTCAGATTTACGGAGAAAGGTTATGGCCAACCCCCGACGCTCCGGGAAAAAGAAAGAGAAGAAGAACGTACCTGCGGGCATTGCCCACATCCAGGCGACGTTCAATAACACTATTGTCACCTTCTCTGATATGAAAGGTAATGTGATCAGTTGGGCGTCCGCTGGTGGCACCGGGTTCAAGGGCTCTCGTAAGAGCACTCCCTTTGCTGCCCAGGTTGCTGCTGAGCGTGCCGCACGCACTGCTCAGGAGCACGGTATGCGTACCGTCGGCATCTTCGTCAAGGGCCCCGGCTCTGGACGTGAGGCCGCTATGCGCGCCATCAACAATGCCGGCTTCAAAGTCAGCTTCATGCGCGACATCACTCCCATTCCACACAATGGGTGCCGTCCGCCTAAACGCCGCAGGGTCTAACCCGGCTGTTCACTAGGAGGAAACGTTTTGGCAAGATACACTGAAGCGAAATGTCGCCTTTGCCGCCGAGAGGGGCAGAAGCTGTTCCTCAAGGGTGACCGTTGCTATACCGATAAGTGCGCTTACGAGCGCCGCCCCTATGTTCCGGGCCAGCACGGTCGCGCACGCAAGAAGACCAGCGACTACGCCATCCAGCTGCGCGAGAAGCAGAAAGTGCGCCGTATTTACGGTGTGCAGGAGAAGCAGTTCCTCTCCTACTTCCATCGCGCTGACATGAAAAAGGGTGTGACCGGTACCAACCTGCTCGTCCAGCTTGAAACCAGGCTCGACAACGTCGTGTACCGTCTCGGATTTGCGAATTCCCGCACTCAGGCCCGTCAGCTGGTCCGCCACGGCATCTTCCAGCTCAACGGCCACAAGGTCAATGTCCCCTCCTTGCAGGTCAAGGAAGGCGACGTGATCAACGTGCGCGAAAAGAGCAATAAGATCCCCGTGATCCAGGAAGCCCAGGAAGTGATCGCCCGCCGCGGTTGCCCTGATTGGCTGGAGGTTGATGGAACTGCTCTGAAGGGCACTGTTAAGGCAATGCCTGTCCGCGAGGACATCCAGTTCCCCATCAATGAACAGCTGATCGTCGAATTGTACTCCAAGTAACAGGTGTAGTGATGATCATCCAAGACGGCGACAAATTGATCAACACCCGGAATTGGTCCGAGCTGGTCAAACCAGAGCAGATTGTACGCGACCCCAAGAGCAACGACCGCTATGGCAAGTTCATTTGCGAGCCCTTGGAACGCGGCTTTGGTACGACCATCGGAAATGCCCTGCGCAGAGTTCTGCTTTCTTCGTTGCAGGGCGCCGCAGTTGTAGCGGTGAAGATCGAGGGCATTCAGCATGAGTTTACCACCATGCCGGGTGTGCTCGAGGACATTACGGACATCGTCTTGAACCTCAAGCAGGTCAGGTTCATGATGACCACCGAGGAGCCGCAGCACCTCACCCTCACCGCCGACAAGAAGGGCGAGATCACCGCTGCCGCCATCTCGGAGAACCAGAACGTCACCGTTCTGAACAAGGACCAGCACATTGCCACGCTGACCGAGGACATCCCCTTCAGGGCTGAGCTCGAAGTCAGAATGGGCAAGGGATACGTCCCCGCTGAAATGCAGGAAGGGTTGAGCGACGAAATCGGTCTTATCCGCCTCGACGCCAGCTTCTCCCCCATCAAGAAGGTTGCCTACAGCATTGAGCAGGCTCGTGTGGGTCAGATGACCAACTACGACAAGCTCATTCTGGAAGTCTGGTGCGACGGCTCCGTCATCCCTGAGGATGCCGTGGCTTACAGCGCCAAGATTCTCAAGAACCAGCTGTCGGTGTTCATCAACTTTGATGAGCAGACCTCCGATGAGGAGCAGACTGGATCGCAGGGTGGTGTCGATCTGAACCCCAACCTGTTTAAGAGCATTGACGAGCTCGAGCTTTCCGTTCGTGCTACCAACTGCCTCAAGAGCGCAAACATTCGTTTCGTCGGCGAGCTTGTGCAGCGTTCCGAGGGAGAAATGCTCAAGACCAAGAACTTTGGTCGCAAGTCCTTGGATGAGATTCGCAGGGTCCTTGCCGAAATGGAACTTGAATTCGGCATGACCATTGAGAATTTCGACGAACGCTACCAGGAATGGCTGAAGAGGAAAGAAAGCGATGAGGCATAGAAAAGCCGGAAAGAAACTCAACCGCTCTGCGTCCCACCGCAAAGCGATGTTCCGCAACATGGCCAAGGCCATGATCACGCACGAGTCCATCCGTACCACGGAAGTCCGTGCCAAGGAACTGCGCCGAGTTGTTGAGAAGCTGGTGACGCTTGCTCGTAAGAACGACGTCCCCGCTCGCCGTCAGGCATATAAGGTTCTTGGCAACCACACTCTCGTCCAGCGTCTGTTTGACGAGATTGGCCCCCGTTTTGTCGGTGTCCCCGGCGGCTACACCCGTGTAGTCAAGCTGGGTCAGCCCCGCACGGGCGACTGCGCTCCCATGGCAATCATCGAGTTCACCCGCACCGCTGGTGAAGTCGAGGAGAAGAAGGAAGCGCCCAAGAAGGAAGCCCCTGCAAAGAAGGCTCCCGCCAAGAAGGCCGCCCCTAAGAAGGCTGCTGAAAAGAAAGAGGAGAAGGCCGAAGAGGAGAAGCCCAAGAAGGCTCCTGCCAAGAAAGCCGCTCCTAAGAAAGCTGCCGCCAAGAAGGAAGAGAAGGCCGACGAGGAGAAGCCCAAAAAGGCTCCTGCTAAGAAAGCCGCTCCCAAAAAGGCTGCCGCCAAGAAGGACGAAGAGAAGAAGGAAGACTAGCTCTTCACTCTCTCCCTTCACCTTACGTATAGAACAGGCCCCTCGGGGCCTGTTTTTTTTGGTTTGTCGTGAGGTGGGTGTTTTCCTGCGGTGGCGCGGGACGCTTAGGGCGCGTATCCCTGTGGTTTCGGCCGCGTGGGGGACGCGCTTTTTTGCGGAGTATGGCGGGTGACCGGCGGGGCGGTGGGTTCTCTCTGCTGTCGTGAGAGAGATTCCGGATGGTCCGGCCGGTTCGGCTGGTCCTGTAGGGGCTGGCGGTGCGGTTGGGTTTGCAGCGGTGCGGGCCGGAGGTGCGGGCTGCACTGAGATGTCCCGAATGGTCCGTTATGGTGCCATGTGTCCCGCACGGGCGACGCTCAAAACGGTGGTGCCCACCAATGTTGGCGGCATGGAGGCAGAGCGGGATAGCGAAGCCCGCTGTCCGCGCGGCACAAGGGCTACCCCAGAGGCAGCCCAGAGGCGCCTGCGTCGTGCTTTACGGCGTCAAACCCGCGCCACATTTCCATGCGCCCTGTTTGCGCGCCGATAATGCAGTGCTGGTCGCCTGTGCGGAAGTTCCACAAGGGTTCGTCGCATTGGGTGGTCATGGGCCACGCAAGGGTGAGTTCGGTGAAATAGCGCCAGCGCTTTGCCGCATGAAAACGGTTGATGGCTTCCGGCATCTCTACGCTGATGGTGCGGATAAGGCGCACGCCCATGGGGCAGACGGACGGGCGCGGGATGGTGTGGCCTTCAAGCGGCGGCATGGCGGCGTAAAAGGTCAGACATCCGCTCTCCCACCGGACGGTGAAGTCGCATCCGGCGATGTGTTCGGTTTTGGTGGCGCAAGGGACACTGAGGCGTGCATGGAGGCTCAGCAGACCATGTGGCGTGACGCCAAGATGCGTTTCCACCATATGTCGGACGTTGTGAATGAGGTCCATTCTCTCCCCCGCAGGTCTGTTTCAGTGAATGTATATAGCATGCCCTATATTGCCTGCGATGTTGGGTCAACCCCTTTTCTGCCCGGTGCGGGCAAACGGCCCAGTTTCCAAACGTTGGCAAATGTATTACGTATTTCCATCATGGACATCAGGAGATTAGAAGCCTTTTCAAAGGTCTATGAATGCCGCAGTTTCTCCCGCGCGGGGCAGGAGCTTTTCCTGTCGCAGCCGACTATTTCGGCGCATGTTTCCGCGCTGGAGGAAGAGCTGGGCGTTCGGCTGTTTGACCGCATGGGGCGCGTTGTGCTGCCTACGCAGGCTGCCGAGATTTTGTACACGCATGCCCAGCAGGTGTTTTCCTGTTTGGAGCAGGCCCGCACCGAGATATTGCTGGTGCAGGACCGCGTGGCGGGCAACCTGACTGTGGGTGGAAGCACGATTCCTGCGCATTTTGTGTTGCCGTCGGTGTTCGCGGGGTTTGCCGCCTCGCACCCGGATGTGCGGCTGCACCTGAGCGTGGGTGATACGCGCGACATCATCGCGGGCATTTCGTCAGGGGAGTACCTGCTTGGAATGGTGGGTGCCAAGGCCCCTGCGCCGGACGTTCGGTTTGAGCGCATTCTGGATGACGAACTCATCGTTATTGCCCCGCCCGGCCGGTTTGGCCTGAGTGGCCGGACCGTGCGCCTTGCCGAGGTGCTGGAGGTGCCGTGGGTGATGCGCGAGCAGGGTTCCGGCACGCGCAGGGCGCTGGAAGGCGCGCTGATGCAGCGTGACGTGGACCTGCGCAGCATGCAGGTGGCCGTGGCCGTGGAGAGCACGCAGTCCGTGTTGCACTATGTGCAGGCCGGGCTTGGCGTGTCTGTGACCTCGCGCCTTGCGGCAGGAAGCATGCTGGAGCGTGGCGAGCTGGTTGAGGTAGAGGTTCCGGAGCTTCGCATTGAGCGCAGCTTCTACCTTGCCTACAACGACCGGCGGCACCTGTTCCCGGCCTCGCGCTACTTTATGGAGTACCTGCGGGAGCGGTGCCGCGCGGGCATCGGCGGAGTTCGTCAGGGCGCGTAAGCGTCGCGGATGGGGGCGCGGAGCCCCACGATTTTTTGTAACCCCAACACAAGACGAGGAAACGTCATGGCCGAGAAGAAGCTGGTCGAGACCGTACGCGCTGCGGGTTGAGCCGCCAAAATTGCTCCGGGGGACTTGGAGCAGGTTTTGGCGGGGTTGACGCAGCGCCCGGATGACCGGCTATTGGTCGGTGCCGGGGATAATGAGGACGCGGCTGTACTGCGCTTTCCCGCTGGGAAGGCCATGGTGCAGACCGTGGATTTCTTAACGCCAGTCGTCAACGATCCGTATCTGTTCGGACGCATTGCAGCTGCCAATGCGCTGTCGGACGTCTATGCCATGGGCGGTGAGCCGTGGTCGGCGATGAATATTGTCTGTTTTCCGGTGAAGAATCTGCCCAAGGAGATGCTCCGCGACGCGCTCCAAGGTGGATATGATGCTATACTGGAAGCCGGAGCCGTTCTTGCCGGCGGGCATAGCGTTGAGGATGAGGAATTCAAATATGGCCTTGCTGTGACCGGATGCATCAATCCGGACCATATGGCCACCAACCGCGGCCTGCGCGCCGGAGACCGCCTGCTGCTGACCAAACCCATCGGCACGGGCGTGCTGGCGACGGCTGTGAAAGGGCGCTGGGAAAACAGCGCGGAACTTGAGGCCTGCCTTGGCCGCTGGGCTGGGCGTCTGAACAAGGCGGGTGGCGAAGCCATCCAGACCTTTGGCCTGCTTGGGGCAACGGATGTCACCGGCTTTGGCCTTGGCGGGCATGTGCTGGAGATGGCGCGTGCGTCCAAGGTTGGCGTGGAGCTGACCCTTGCGGACGTGCCCATTATGGATGGCGCACTGGACCTTGCGGGTATGGGACTTGTGCCCGCCGGCAGCTTTGCCAACAAGAACTTTTGCAGTTCGCAGGTGGCGGTTGCCCATGGCCTTGATGCCGTGTGTGTGGACCTTGTGTTTGATGCGCAGACATCTGGCGGGCTGGTGCTGGCTGTGCCGCAGGAGCGCGTGGAGGCTGTGCAGGCCTTCCTGCGCGAGCGCGGCGACATGGCCGAGTGCATCGGCAGGGTTGTCCCGCGCGAGGACGCGGGCGCTAGCTTAAACATTGTATAAAG
>NZ_JBUDSW010000042.1:0-17551 GCF_054921475.1 Desulfobaculum sp.
AGCGCTGTGCGCTTGATGGTGACAATATTGCGCAGCACGTCCGTGGTCTCCAGCAGCGGATTGCCTTCGGGCATAGCTGTGGTCGCCAGCGACGTAATGACCTGTTGCAGGGTCTTGCGCTTGGTGAGGTCGAATTCCTCGGCAATGGGCGGCCCCGGATCCTCAAGGGCCGACTTGGGAAGCAGGCGCTCATATAGGTCCGGCGTGCGCGCCGAGAGCGACGCCTTTTGCCAGTCCGCCACCAATCCGCTCAGCCCCGCAAAGGTGCTGCGCGCCGCGTCCGGGTCGCGCATGACACCTTCCATAAACGCCTCGCGGTCCACCACCAGCAGTTTTTCCGCCGTAAACTCACGGATTCCGTACCCCGCAAGCTCCCCCTCGCGCGAGGTAATGGCCGCACGCCAACGGTCGGCAAAGCCGTCCTCAAAGACTTCCTGATGCGGCAGGACGAACGCCCGCAGGTCATTATAAGCCGTCACCACATCGGCAAGGCGGTCCTCCACCTCCCCGTAGGCCTCCACCACGCGCAGGGGAATGGCCTCGCCATACGACGACTGCGCCTCAAACACCACGCGCCCCTTATCCACTGCCACCTGCCCGGACTCGGACACCACTTCGTCGCCGTCCACCACCACCCGCGCATCCATGCCCGGCGTTGCCGTGGCGTTCATGCCAAGGGTCTCAAGGAGCGTTCCGCCCACCGTGGTGGTCCATGACGACCCATCGTAGAAATACCACGCGTCGTCCTCCTCGCTGTACACAGTATTGTCGTCCGTGGGCGTGGTCTCGTCCCACGTGGCGCTGAGCTCGTCATATTCATAGATGCGGTTCTCCACCCAGCCATTGGCCGTGGCCGAAGCGATATACCGCTCGCCATTGACGGGCGCGGCGGGCAAGGCCGCCGTCGGGTCAAAAAAGTCCAGCACGTCGTCCACAACGGGGCCGCCAAAGTCGCGCAGGTACATGCGCTCCCCGCGCTTGGGGCTGACAAGGGTCACCTCCAAGTACTCGCCCTCCGCCATGAGCGGCTGCGTGTCCAGCCCGGACGGACGCTGTCCGTCACGAATCTCCGCCCGCAGGCGCCCCGATGAGGAATTGAGCGCCCCGGCAAGCGCGCGCAGCACCTCGCCCATGGTCATATCCGCCTCAAGGGGGACAAGCACCTCCTCAGTCACGCCATTTATGGAAAAGCGCACCTGATGCTCCCCTGCGGCAAAGGGCGAGGCGGCCCCGGGGTCCAACACATCGGAGCGCACGCTGGACGCATGCGCTGTGGAGTCCACACGGACGCGGTAGGGCACGGTTTCGGCGGCAAAGGCGGGCGTGGTGGTTGCTTTCAGATTCAACTCGGCAAGCAGGTGCCCGTCCTCATCGGCAAGGGAGACATCCTGCGCGCTGACGGCGGGATTGACGGTAATGGCAAGGGCGGAGCCAACGGCGACAAGGCCGTCAACATACTGATTCGGGGCGTTCTGGCGGACAACCTCCGCCTGCACGGGCAGGGACAGCGCATTGATGCCCGCCGCCACCTGCTCCACCATATCGCCCCACGTGGCGTCGTCATCCAGCGCGATGTCCACATTTTCCGTTTCGCCCCCTTGGGTCACGGAAAAGCGGTACTCGCCACCGGCAAGGTCTGTGGACGTCCACGGCATGTGGCCACTGGAAAAGTATTTGTAGTAGCGCGTCACCTCATTCTGAGGGCGCACGCGGGCGGCAAGGCGTCCGGACAACTCGTCCGAAGCGTTGGAAGGAGTCACAAGGCGGGAGCGGGTAAAGGCGGTGTCTTCTGGCCACGCAAAACGGGCAAGGGCATCTTCAAAGGCCGCCACCTTGGAGCCAAGGCGCTCCACTGTGCCGGTGACCAGCCTGCCGTAGCGCTGGCGGCGCTGGGCATTCTCAAAGCGCCACGCCACGCGCGAATCAAGGGCCAGCCGCTCAAGGGGCGAGGCAAAGGCCTTGCCCTCGGCAGCGGTGCCGCGCAGCGTATCACCTGCGCTGATGCGTCCCTGATAATCAATGCTGACCATATGCCCGCCCAACACAAGGGGTGCGAGAACACGCAAAGGCGGGCGGAGAGAAACGGGGCGGGCTAGGCGTCCGCCCCGGCGTAGTCGACGTGCTCCATGCACAGGCCCTGTGGCGGCGCGGTCACGTAGCGCACAGCGCTCCGGTCCGCCGCAGCAAGGACGCGGTCCACGTCCTGCGGGGCAAAGCGTCCACGCCCCACTTCCACCATCAGGCCCATCAGGTTGCGCACCATCTGCTTCAAAAAGCCGTCGGCGGAAAAGCGCCACACCACTTCATCAGCGAATGCTCCGGCGCTGCGGGTTATGCCCGTCACGGTGCGCACAGTGCTCTTCACGGGCGTCCCCGTGTTTTGGAACGAGGCAAAGTCATGCTCGCCGGCAAGCCGCTTGGCCGCCTCGTCCATGGCCGCCATGTCCAGCGGTCCCGTCTTCCAGACGTAGCGCCGCCTTTGCGGTAAAACATATCGGCCATTCAGCCATAAACTATAGGCATAGGTCTTGGACGTGGCGGAATAACGGGCGTGGAAGTCGTCCGGCACAAGGGCGGCGGCCGTCACGGCCACGTCGTCCGGCAACAGGGCGTTGCAGGCGCGCATCCAGTCCACTCCGGCCTTGTCCGCCGGAATGTCCATGTGCGCCACCTGCCCCAGCGCATGAACGCCGGAGTCCGTCCGTCCGGACCCAAAGGCCCGGACGGGGCACCCGCATACGCGGGTCATAACGGATTCCACCAGTCCCTGAATGGTTGGTTGGTCGGCGCGGCCAGCCTGAATCTGCCAGCCGCAATAGGCCGTGCCCTCGTAGGCGATATCCAGTCGCAGTCTGGGCACGGACTACTCGAAGGGAATCTGCAAGCGGGTCAGCTTTTCGGCCAGACGCGCCGCCTTCTTGGCGTTGACGTAGGTGAGGATTTCGCCGGCCTGACGTCCGCGCATGCCCGACAGAATCTTGACGGCCTGCCGCTCGTCCATGGTCTCCAGAACCTGCGCGGCCTGCTTGGCCTTCATGTTGGAGAAGACCTCCACAAGGTGCTTGTCGCGCTTGTTCTTGATGGCCTTGGCGTCTTCGAGCATCCGTTCAATCTGCTGGCGGGTCTTTTTCAGCTCGGCCATATCGCGGGCAATTTTGTCTTCCAGCGCATTGAGGTCGCGCTCGCGCCGGTCCAGCTCCTCCTGCTTCTGCATGAGGGCGTCGCGGCCGAGGGGCGGCTCGGTGGGCTGGGCCTCACTCTGCGCCGCGGCGGGGGCGTCCTGCGCGTGGGCCGTTGCGGGCTCCACCACCTTGCGCACCGCCTGCTGAGGCGCAGGCTGCGGGGCGCGCTGGGCCACCTGTTGGGTCTGGCGCACCGTACTCACGGGGCCATCGACCACAGCCTGCCACCCAATAAAGGTCAGCAGGCACAATTTCAGAAGGGCCAGCGTCATCAGGCCCTTAACGATCTTAGAGAGTCCCATTTTCGTAACGAAGCGTGGCCATCTCATCGGCTTCCCTCTGCTCTCGCGCATTCTCCTCGCGGTTGAACGCCGTCTCCTGCGACGCGCGCAACCGTTCGAGGGTCTTTTTCTCTTTTGCCGTTTTCACGGCCTCCTGCCTGCAGGCGTTCAGGCGCTTGGCGCGCTGAAACAACTCCTGCTCGGCAATGGAGATGTCCTGCTCCAGACGACTTTTATACATCCGCCACAGCCACAGGTCGCCTTCGGAAAGATTGCGGCGACCATCCAGCGAGGCTTCGTGCCCGGCCAGACGCTCGCGCAGGCCCTCCACCAGTGCGGACTGCTCCTGATGCGCCCGCGTGGCGACGGCAAGCTCCATTCTGGCTCGCGTTTCAAGCTGCTCGCGGTACTCCAGCACCCGTTGCAGCCGAAATGAAAAACGTTTGGGCACGGTGTTTCCTCTTCAGCGTAGCGTCAACCTTGCGACATCAAAATAGGTTCCACCGGCAAAGTAGCAATATCCGGGCCGAAGCGGATTTCACCCTGGCGGCCCCCACCATACCAAGGCGCGACCGCCAGCGCAAAGAGGGCGGCAGGGCCGATTTTGACCAATGCGCGCCCATGGGTTGCGAATCGCGCACGGATATGCTCATTTGCACTGAGAGGAGAGCACTTCCCTATGCAAAGAATGGAAACCGTCTTGCGTGCATTTCTAAAAAAGCACGACCCAGATGGCATGCAACGCACACTGCGCCGACTGTGGCGGCACTGGCCGGAGATTGTGGACGAACACATCGCCGAGATTGCCCGTCCCATAGGCCATAGAAAACGCATCCTGCTCATTGGCGTGGAAGATTCCATGGTCATGCAGGACCTCACGTTTTATGCGCCATACATTCTGGAACAGGTGAATGCCTTTCTTGGTACAAAAAGCTTTGACAAAGTTCTCCCAGAGTTGATAAGAGACCGCGTTTCACTGGACCTGATTAAGAAAAGAACCACTTCGGCGGTTCGCTTCGAGCCTAGTCGCCCACAGAATCTCGGCTCTCAGGCCGACGCGTTCGACGCGAACTCTGCCGTGGCAAGGTGCTACGCCGCCTATGTGAAGCTTTTCAACGAACGAGGGCAAAACGGTACCCGTCAGCCCCGGACGACGAATACAGACTTTCCCAAGGAGGAGAAAACGAGATGAGCGAAGAAATCAACATCGAGCTGAAAAAGCCGCTTGAGAAGATGACCATCAAGGAACTGCGCGAACTCGCCATCGCCGAGATCCCGCAGATCACCGGTGCATCCGGCATGGACAAAGACACTCTCCTCGCCGCCATCAAAGAGGTGCTCGGCATCGCTGACGACGACGAGAACAAGGGCAACCCCTACCAGGGTCAGATCGCCCGCATCAAAAAAGAGCTGAACGAGCTGCGCGCCAAGAAGCTGACCACGAAGGGCAGCAAAGAGCGTGAGATCATCCGTAAGAAGATCAACAAGCTCAAGAAGTACACCCGTCGTCTGGCGCACTCCGCCTAACGAAATTTCAAAAAGCGCGATTTAAGGGTTGACACCCCCGGGCGAAAACCGTAAATCGCTGTTTCCGCGCTGGCGGATCGTCTAAGTGGTAGGACGCTGGATTCTGGTCCCAGTAATCAAGGTTCAAGTCCTTGTCCGCCAGCCAACTGCTTGTCCCCATCGTCTAGCCTGGCCCAGGACACCTGCCTTTCACGCAGGCGACAGGGGTTCAAATCCCCTTGGGGACGCCAGGAAACACAGCCCTCCGGAGCAATCCGGAGGGCTTTTTCGTTGTGCAGGCGCCACGCTCGCCCTCTCGCCTCCCAGTACAGGCCGTGCTAATGAAACGGGAAATCCCCCACAGGAGATGCCATGCCCCGTCACGACGCCCCGCAGACCACACCCGTCACACTCACCACGCCGCGCCTTATCCTCCGCCAATGGCGCGAGGCCGACCGCGCGCCCTTTGCCGCCCTTGGGGCCGACCCCGAGGTCATGCGCTATTTCCCGGCCCTGCTCTCGCGGGAGGAAAGCGACGAAACAGCGCAGCATCTGGCGCAGCGCATTGCGGACAACGGTTGGGGATTCTGGGCGGTGGAGCATCGCGACTCAGGCGCCTTTCTCGGCTTCGTGGGGCTGAACGCGCCTCAAGTGGACCTCCCCTTCACGCCCTGTGTCGAGGTGGGCTGGCGCCTTGGCCGGGAGCACTGGGGAAACGGCTACGCCACGGAAGCCGCCCGCGCCGCGCTGGACTTTGGCTTCACGCATCTTGGCCTGGAAAGCATCGTTGCCTTCACCGCCCACACCAACGCCCCGTCGCTGGCCGTTATGCGCCGCCTCGGCATGACGCGCGACGCCCATGGCGACTTCATCCACCCCGCCGTCCCGGCGAATCATCCCCTGCAACCGTTTGTCCTGTACCGCATCACCCGCGAGGCTTGGCAAAAGCACCACGCGCAGGCGTAGCCCACGCCATACCCCTGGGAAACACTCCCTGCGAACATGAGGTGGAGAAAGAGCCCCCTCGCGCCACTCCACATGGCTTCCACAACACTTTTCCCCTGTGTTCCAAACACTTGCGCAAGCCTCGGCGCGGTTTCTTCAGAAAACCCGACGCTGCCGCCAAAAACACACGCTCTTCCCCGCCCCGGCGCCCCTACCCCGTCCTTCACACAACAAAATACCCCTCTCCGCATTTTTTCGTTTGACAACGGCGAAAATTCTCCGTAGATGCTTTTTCTCGCGTTGGCGGATCGTCTAAGTGGTAGGACGCTGGATTCTGGTCCCAGTAATCAAGGTTCAAGTCCTTGTCCGCCAGCCAACTGCTTGTCCCCATCGTCTAGCCTGGCCCAGGACACCTGCCTTTCACGCAGGCGACAGGGGTTCAAATCCCCTTGGGGACGCCAGGACAGCACAGCCCTCCGGAGCAATCCGGAGGGCTTTTTTTGTGGGCAAAGCCCATGCAGACGCCTAACCCCTTGCCTCGGCGCCCTGTCATGCCTATGTCTTAAGGCAGTGGGAACGATTTGATTCTTTCGACTCCAGCCATCAGGACGCATGCTTCATGACCACATTTGAATTCACTTCCATCGGCACCATCCATTCGCCGCATAAGTCGCTGAGCGACATGCCCATTCAGCCCACCGGGGCGCGGGATGCCATTGGGTATATTGATATTGATCCCAAGTACGCGGCGGGCTTGCAGGACATTGAAGGGTTTTCGCACATTATTTTGCTGTACGCCTTTCATCAGTCCAACGGCTTTTCCCTGAAGGTTACCCCCTTCATGGACGACACCGAGCGCGGTCTCTTTGCCACGCGGGCGCCGCGCCGCCCAAATCCCATCGGCTTTTCCGTGGTTGAGCTTCTGGGCCGGGCGGGGAACCGGCTCGACATCTGCGGGGTGGACGTCCTCAGCGGCACGCCCCTTCTGGACGTTAAGCCCTACGTCCCCCGTTTTGACGCCCCGGACGCCACCCGCTGCGGCTGGCTGGACGACAAAGCCGCCCTCAGCGAGTCCCTGCGGTCTGACGACCGATTCGTCACCAAAAAATAATATTGCACCCGCCGCAGGAAACTTGGCCGCCCTCTTCCGGGGGCGGCCTTTTCATTTTCTTGCCTCCAAGGAAACTCACTCGCACCGAACCGGTTCCCCCTCCATTTTTGGGGCAAAAGCCTTATTTCACGCGGGTTGACAACCGATGAGTGCGCCCCTATATCTATGCCTCCTATTAAATAGCTTGCTAATCAATTTTTCCTTGTCACGAACCATACATGAAGCAACGGAGTGTTTTTCATGCAGAACGCTAAACACCTGATACTGTTCGCCTGCTTGCTCCTGTCGGCCGCACTGGCCACGGGTTGCACCGAGAGCGAAGCCTCCAAAAGCGCTACCCCGCCTCCGCCGATGGTGAAGGCGCAGACCGTGTCGCGCACCGACGTGCCCCTGACCCTTGAATACGTCGGCCAGACCGCTGGCTCGCGCGAGGTTCAGGTCCGCGCCCGTGTCGGCGGCATCCTGCTCAAGCGCGCTTACGTGGAAGGCAGCCCCATCAACGAGGGTGACCTGATGTTCACCATCGACCCGGAACCCTTCCGCGCAGAACTCGGACAGGCCAACGGTCAGCTGGCAAAATGCAAGGCCACCCTGCAAAAGGCCATCCTTGACCGTGACCGCATCCTTGAACTCTTCAAGGAAGGCGCCGTGAGTACGCAGGAGCGTGACAACGCCCTGACCACTTACGATTCCGCCAAGGCGGACGTGGAAGCCGCCAGCGCCCGCGTGCGCGAGGCCGCTATCAACCTCGGCTACACTGACGTTCGCGCGCCTATCTCCGGCATCACCAGCAAGGAGACGCGCTCCGAGGGCAGCCTCATCAGCACGGACGCCTCCGGCAGCCTGCTGACGACCATTACGCAGCTGGACCCCATCTACGTGAACTTCTCCATCCCCGGCACCGAAGCCCTGCACTACCGCAAGCTGGCCGAGGAGGGAAAGCTGCATCTGCCCGAGGCTGGCTACAGCGTACGCATTCGCCTGAGCGACGGCACCATTTACGACACGAAGGGCCACATCAACTTCTCGGACAAGCAGGTGGACCCCATGACGGGTTCCATCCGTTCCCGCGCGGAATTCTCCAACACCGAGGGCATGGTGCTTCCCGGCCAGTTCGTGCGTGTGCTCCTTGATGGCGCCATGCTCGAAAATTGCCTGATGGTGCCTCAGCGCGCCGTGCTGTTCACGCAGAACGGTCCCATCGTCTACACGCTGGACGAAAACGGCACCGCCTCCCCGCGCCCGGTGACCCTTGGCGATTCCGTTGGCGAGGCCTTTGTTGTTGAATCCGGCCTGAAGGACGGCGAGCGCATCGTCTCCGAAGGCGTGGTGAAGGTCCGTCCCGGTACGCCCGTGAACGTGGCCGGAACCAAACCCGCCAACGCGGGTGCGGAGGGCTAGCTGTGATATCTCGCTTTTTCATCAACCGTCCCATCTTCGCCACGGTTATCTCGCTGCTCATTACGCTGGCGGGCGCTCTGGCGATTGAGACGCTGGCCGTGGAGCAGTACCCGGACTTGATCCCGCCCGAGGTCAACGTCACCACGGCGTACCCCGGCGCCAGCGCCGAAGTTATCGCCCAGACCGTTGCCGCGCCCTTGGAGCAGGAAATCAACGGCGTTGACGACATGCTCTACATGCGCTCGTCCAGCTCCAGTAGCGGCGCGCTGTCCATCGCCGTGACCTTTGCCATTGGCACGGACCCGGACCAGGCAACCATTAACGTCAACAACCGTGTGCAGTCCGCCTTGTCGAGCCTGCCCACGGAGGTGCGCCAGCAGGGCGTCACGGTGAGCAAGCGCTCGCCCAGTATGCTGCAGGTTATCAACCTGGAGTCCGACGGCCGCTACGACACCGTGTTCATGGGCAACTACGCCCTCGTCAATGTCCTGGACGACCTGCGCCGCGTTCCCGGTGTGGGTGACGCCATCATCTTTGGCGACCATGACTACTCCATGCGTGTGTGGCTACAGCCGGACAAGCTGGCGCAGCTGAAGCTGACGCCGGACGACATCGCGGGCGCCATCAAGGAGCAGAACTCCCAGTTTGCGGCCGGTACCATCGGCATGGAGCCGCTGAGCGACCCTGTCCAGCTGACCTACACCGTCACGACGCAGGGCCGTATGGTCACGCCCGAACAGTTTGGCAACATCATCCTGCGCGCCAACCCCGACGGCACGCTGCTGCGGCTCAAGGATGTGGCTCGTCTGGAGCTTGGCGCCTACAGCTACAGCATCGAGAGTAAGCATAACGGCAACCCGTGCATCGCCCTTGGCGTGTACCTTGCCCCGGGCGCCAACGCCCTCAAAACGGCAGACCGCGTCAACGCGCGCATGGCCGAGTTGTCCAACCGCTTCCCCGATGGCATTGACTACGCCGTGCCGTACAACACCACGGAGTTCGTGCGCATCTCCATCAACGAGGTGGTGCACACGCTGTTCGAGGCCATGCTTCTCGTGTTCCTGATCATTTACCTGTTCCTGCAGAACTGGCGGGCGACCATCATCCCCTGCCTTGCCGTGCCGGTCTCCATTGTCGGTACCTTTGCGGGCATGTATCTGCTGGGCTTTTCCATCAACACGCTCACGCTCTTTGGCCTTGTGTTGGCCATCGGCATCGTTGTTGACGACGCCATCGTCGTTATTGAAAACGTGGAACGCATCATGTCAACGGACGGGCTTTCGCCCCATGACGCCACGGTCAAAGCCATGGAAGAGGTGACCGGTCCGGTTATCGCCATTGTGCTGGTGCTGTGCTCCGTGTTCGTGCCTGTTGCGTTCATGGGCGGCCTTGCTGGCGAAATGTACAAGCAGTTCGCGGTTACCATTGCGGTCTCCGTTGTGCTCTCCGGCATTGTGGCCCTGACCCTGACCCCGGCCCTGTGCTCCCTGATGCTGAAGCCCGGCCACAGTCAGCCGCTGGCCCCCTTCCGCTGGTTCAACGCCTTCTTTGACGGCGTCACCCGCCGCTACACCGCTGGTGTGCGGTTCCTGCTCAAGCGCACGCTGGTTGGCGTGCTGCTGTTTGCGGGCCTGTGCGCCGTAACGTGGGGCCTGTTCCAGCGCGTGCCCGGCAGCCTTGTGCCGGACGAGGACCAAGGCGTGTTCATCGCCACCGCCATCCTGCCGGACGGCGCGTCCCTGTCCCGCACCACCGACGTCATGGACACGCTGGAATCCACGCTGCTCCAAAGCCCGACCACGCAGGACACCATCAACCTTTCGGGGTATGACCTGTTCTCCGGCAGCGCCAAGACCAGCTCCGGCACCATGTTCATCAACCTCAAGGACTGGGACCTGCGCGGCGAGGGAGAATCCTCCTTTGACGCAGTGAAGGACGTCTTCCGCAAGAGCTACGGCATCACCGACGCCATGGTTCTGGCCTTTAACCCGCCGCCCATCAGCGGCATGAGTAACACCGGCGGCTTTGAGGGCTTTGTCCAGAGCCGTGGCGGCGCTGGCATGCGCGCACTGGCCGAGCAGACCAAAACCCTTGTGGCCGAAGCTTCCAAGCGCCCTGAAATCGGCAATTTGAGCACCACATTCAGCGCCAACGCGCCCCAGCTGCACATCGACCTCGACCGCGAAAAGGCCAAGGCCCTTGGCGTCCCCGTCAACCGCGTGTTCCAGACCATGCAGGCCACCTTTGGCGCGTACTACGTCAACGACTTCAACAAGATGGGCCGCACCTTCCGTGTGCAGATCCAGTCGGAGTCCGACTACCGCAGTACGCCCGACGACCTGCGCAACGTCTACGTCCGCTCCGCCACCGGCGAGATGATCCCGCTCACCGCGCTGGTGCACATCAAGCAGACCGTTGGTCCGAACATTGTGGAACGCTTCAACGTGTTCCCGGCGGCCAAGATCGTTGGCGGCCCTGCACCGGGCTACAGCTCCGGTCAGGCCCTTGCGGCCATGGAAGAAGTGGCGGCCAAGGTTCTGCCCGGCGACTACACCCTGGCGTGGACCGGTTCCGCTTATCAGGAAAAAGCGACGGGCGGCACGTCCTCGCAGGTGTTCCTGCTGGGCCTGTTGATGGTGTTCCTCATCCTTGCGGCCCAGTATGAACGCTGGTCCCTGCCCTTTGCGGTCATCATGGTGGTGCCCTTCGCCCTGTTTGGCGCCATCACCGCAAACTGGATACGTGGGCTGGCCAACGACGTGTACTTCCAGATTGCTCTGGTGACACTCATCGGCCTTGCGTCCAAGAACGCCATCCTCATCGTCGAATTCGCGGCCATGAAGCACCGCGAAGGCCTGAATATCTTCGACGCGGCCATTGAGGCGGCGCGCCTTCGCTTCCGCCCCATCGTCATGACGTCGCTGGCCTTCATCCTTGGCGTTGTGCCGCTGGCCATCAGCCACGGCGCCGGCGCGGCCAGCCGTCACTCCATCGGCACCGGCGTCATCGGCGGTATGCTGGCGGCGACCTTCATCGCCACCTTGTTCATCCCTGCGTTCTACAAGACCGTGGCCTCGCTCACCGAAACGGTGCGCGGCGCACGCAAGAACCGCAAGGTAGCATCCGAGAACGCATAATTCCCGGGGCGGGGGGCCCTCACGCCTCCCGCCCGTCAGGGTCAGCCGCCGCCACGTGCGGCAGGAGGGACGAACATCATGTCTTCACTGGACAATCTGGACGTAAAGGTCACGGAGATATTCAAGACGAACTCGCGCCAGCTTGGCGTGCTTATCGCCGCCGTTGCCCGCGAATGGCGTATGCGCCTTGATGAGCGCATGAAACCCTTTGGCATCAGCGGCGCGCGCTGGGTCACCTTGGTGTGCCTGAGCGAGCTTGGCGCGGTGTCGCAAAAGCAACTGGCCGAGGCCATGGGCATTGAAGGGCCAACGCTGGTCCGCCTGCTGGACCGGCTGGAAAAAGACGGCTGGGTCAGCCGCCATGTGTCCGAGCAGGACCGCCGCGTCAAAATCGTGGTACTGGAGCCCAAAGCCCATGCCTTCCTTGACGAGTTTGAGGAAATCGCCATCGGCATCCGCGACGAGGCCATTCAGGACCTGCCCGAGCGCGACCTTGCCGCCTGTACCAACGTGCTCCTGCATTTGCAGGACAAGCTTTCCGCCATGGGCCACGCCAACTAGGCAGCCCGCGGCGCACCGAGGAGGAGTCCCCCCAACCCCCACCACCCCTCATATCTCCTCCTCTCCCCCCACACCGAGGCCCCGCCTCGGCCATTTTACGGCCCGAACAAAGGTGACGGAAAATGTCCCCACACATTTCCTTTCCCCGCGCGCCTGTGGCATACTCAGGCATTGACGTGTGTTGACGCTTCCAGTCACTCCCAAACGGCATTCCCGGAGGCTGCATGGACAACAACGACCGCACCTCCAGCAGGCGCCGCCTTGCGGCGCGCCGCTTCGCCCCGGCGACACGGGCCGTTTGCCGCGCCCACATGACGCGGCGGCGCTTTTTGCGCATGGCGGCCGTCACCGCTGGTGCCATACTTCTGGACGGCCCCCTTGTATGGGCCAAAAAAGACATCTCACTCACCTATTTGGCCTCCAACGTCAGCGGATACCGGGAAATTGCCGAACAAGCGCAGAAGGACCTTGGCATCACCATCCGCATGGAGCGCGCCAATACCATCCATGACAACATGCGGCGCGCCATCACCCGGCCCAAGTCCGTTGACGTGGTCGACCTCGACTTCGGCAATATCGACACCATTGTCCGCCTGCAGATGCTGACCCCCATCGAGACAAAGCGTATCAACGAATTCGACCGCCTCTCCACCATCTTTACGGACGGCAGCCTCGGGGACACCACGCTGTCCACCCAGGGCGGCGCGCCCTATACGCACCTGTACCTGCGCCCAAACGCTCCTGACGCCTTTGCCCCGGGTCCCACCAGCCACATGGCCCTTGTGCCCACCATGTACAACGCGGACACCCTTGGCGTACGCCCGGACCTTGTTGGGCGGCCCATTACCTCGTGGCGCGAACTCCTCAGCCCAGAGTTTGCCGGACGCACCGCCCTTGTCAGCCGCCCGGGCGTGGGCATCCTTGACGCCGCCCTTGCCCTCGAAGCCGCAGGGCGCATCACCTATCAAGACAAAGCCAACATGACCCGCGCGGAAATTGACGCCACCATGCGCCACCTGCTGCGACTGAAGCGGCGCGGGCACTTTTATGGCTTCTGGAAGGATTTTGGCGAAAGCGTGGACTTTATGGCCTCGGGCAATGTGGTCATCCAGTCCATGTGGTCCCCGGCGGTGACGCAGGTGCGCCAGCACGGCATTGCCTGTACCTATCCCCCACTGGCCGAGGGACACCGGGGCTGGTGCTACGGATTGGGACTCAGCCGCGCCCTTAATGGCGCCAAGCTGGACGCCGCCTACGCGTTTATGAACTGGTTCCTCTCGGGGTGGGTTGGGGCCTTCCTCGGGCGGCAAGGCTACTACCCCTCCGTCCCCGCCACCATGCACAAGGCCATGCAGCCGCACGAGTGGGCCTACTGGATGGAAGGAGAGCCCGCCACCAAGCCCATCGTCAGTCCGCATGGACTGGTCATTGCCCAGCCCGGCGAGCGGCGTGACGGCGGCTCCTACATTGACAGGATGAGCAGCATCGCCTGCTGGAACTCCCTCATGGACGAAAGCCGCTACCTGCTCGCCCGGTGGAGCGAACTCACGACCAAAGGATAACGGTCATGCCACACACTGCGCCCAAAACAGCCTGCGTTTCCTGCGGCCTTGCGGCCCTTGCCACCTGCCTCTTTGTTCTCCTCAGCCTTGCCCCGGCGCAGGCCAAGGAGCCGACAATCTTTCTCATCAGCCATGCCGGTGCGGGCGACCCCTTCTGGGGCATTGAGTTCAAGGGCGCGCGCGACGCCGCACAGCGCCTCGGCGTTGACCTGCACATTCTTGCCCCGGAATTTCCCAACGACATCATGCGCCAGCGCGAACTGCTGGAGCAGGCCATCCTTGCCGAACCTGACGGCATTGCCACCACCCTCTCGCACCCAACGGCCTTTACCCCCTCGCTCAAGGCGGCCAAACAGCGCGGCATTCCCGTTGTCATCTTCAACGCCATCCCCACGGATGTGGACCGGGCATCAACGCCCTTCCTCGCCTATATCGGCATGAACGACTTTACCGCAGGGCAACGGGCGGCGCGGCAGGCGCTGGCATCGGGCAAGCTCTCGGGGCGGGTGTGCGTTGCCGCGCAGCAGTTTGGCGTACCAAGCATCATGGCGCGCCGGCGCGGACTGCGCTCCATCTTGGAGCCCAAGGGCCTCAATGTGGACGTTGTGGACATGACCGCCGACCCGGCGCTGGCCGTCTCCGCCATGCGCAACTATCTGGAGCGCCACAAGGACGTCTCGGCCCTGTTCAGCCTTGGGCCGGTGGTGACCCATGCCCTCGTCGGCCTGCTGCAGGAGCGGCGCGACCTGTACGTTGCCAGCTTTGACCTGTCGCCACAGACAGTACAGCTCATAGAAGCAGGCGTTGTGGCGTTCACCATTGACCAGCAGCCCTACATGCAGAGCTTTATGGCCGTAACACTGCTCAACCTTGCGGCGCGTTACGCCCTGACCCCAACGGACATCAACACCGGTGTCGGCATTGTGGACAAAACCAACGTACAAGCGGTTCAGGACCTTGCCCGGCAGGGCATCCGCTAGACGGAGAACAGCGCAGTGAGACCCCTTCGCCGCTCCCTTCGGATGAAGCTCCTCGTTCTGGCATTTTTGCCAGCGCTTGCCGTTGCGCTTTTTGGCGGGAGCATGTCCACCCTTGTGCTGCTGAAGGAGGACCGCAAAACCACGCGCAAGGACCTGCAAACTCAGCTGGAGACCGTCAACAGAAGCCTGCAGTCCCTGCGGCAAAACATGCAGGGCACCCTCCAGCTTCAAGTCAGCGACAGAAGCCTTATCTACCGCGCCCGCTCGGCCTATGAACTGGACAAAAGCAACACCGACGTCCTGCTGGACCTGTACCTGAGCATTGTCCGGTCGCTCCAAACCGTTGGGCGGGCCAAGCTCTACGACCTTGTGGCCCTCTACACCCCGGATGGCCTGCGCGGCTACGCCACGCAGGACTCCATGCGCCTTGTGGTGCCCCAACAGGAAGGCCCAGTGCACTATGCACCGCTGAATCCCTCGGCCTATATCCGCTTTACCCGCGAACGGTGGAAGCCCGTCCCCGCCACCAGCGACCTGCCCCACCACCTGTCCATACCCGTGGGGATGCATGTCGACTGGAAGGTCCAGCCCAGCGGGCTTGTCCTTGAAGCTGTCGCCCCCATCACCGCCCCTGTTCTGGACCCAGAGACGTTGCAGGAGCACACGGCCACCCTCGGGGCTATCCTGCTGCACCGCCACATCACCGACGATTGGCTTGCGGAGCAAAAATCCTTTCAGGGGAATGCCTCGGCCATCTTTGCCACCAACGGCACCCTGCTCGCCTCCAACGCGCCCTATATCCTCATGGACGGCATGCTCCCCAGCACGGCAAGCCCGGACGCCATGGTCGAGACCTCGGCGGCGGGCACCCCCTTCTACGCGCTGGCCACTGCCCTGCGGAATCAGGACATCCCAGCGGCCCGCCTTGCCACTTTGGCCTCGCGCACGGCGCTGTCCAAGCGCTCACAGGCCGTCATCCTGCTGGAATTCACAGGCCTTGGCATCGGCCTTGTTCTGGCCATGATTCTCGCCATCGCCGCTGGACGCGCCGTGACCAAGCCGCTGGCCACCATCAGCCGCCAAATGACGGAAATCGCCCAAACGCAAGACTTTACGCGCACGGTTGCCGTCACCTCGCGCGATGAACTGGGCACCCTTGCCTCGGCCTTCAACAACATGGCCACCCGCCTGGACAATGCCTACAAAGCGCTCATGCGCTCGCGCAATGAACTGGAGGAGCGCGTGCAGGCCCGCACGCAGGAACTCAGCCTTGCCAACGAAAAGCTGCAGGACGAAATCGCCCAGCGCAAAATAACCGCCGACGCCCTGCTCATCGCCAAGGACGCCGCCGAACAGGCCGCACAGGCCAAGGCAAACTTTCTTGCCAACATCAGCCACGAGATACGCACCCCGCTCAACGCCATAATCGGCATGGGGCACCTGCTGCAAAAGACCGAACTCTCGGACAAGCAGCAGGACTATCTGGAAAAGATGCACTCCTCTGCCCTGCACCTGTTGCGGCTGGTGGAGGATATTCTGGACTTTTCCCGCCTTGAGAGTCAGGCCATGGAACTCGATTCGGTGCCCTTTGCACTGGACGACATCATCCGTGGTCTGAGTGCGACATCAACGCCCAAGGCGCAGGACAAGGAACTGGACCTCGTCTTTGACATCCCGCCGGACCTGCCCCTCGACCTTGTGGGCGACCCCATCAAGCTGGCGCAGATTCTGGATGCGGTCATGGACAACGCCATCAAATTCACCGAGGAAGGCGAAGTTGTCTTTGCCATCGCGGTGGAGCAGGACGAAGGAGAGACCGTCACCCTCCGCTTTAGCGTTACCGACACAGGCATCGGCATCGACAAGCAGCGCATTGACGAAGCCTTTGTGCCCTTCTCGCAGGCCGATGAAACCGCCACCCGCAGACACGGCGGCACTGGCCTTGGTCTGGCGCTCTGCGCGCGGCTGGTGGACGTCATGGACGGCTCCATCACGCTGGACTCCGCCCCGGCGGAAGGGACCACCGTCACCCTGACGCTCACCTTGGCGCGCAACACCGCACCAATCCGGACGCGCCAGCATGCGCCCCTGCCCGACACCGCGCCAAACCGCATCCTTGTAGTGGACGACAGCCCAACCGCGCGTGAAATTCTGCGGCAGATGCTCTCGCACCTGAGCATTGAAGCCCATGAGGCCGTGGACGGCTCTGCGGCGGTGACCGCCGCGGCCACGGCCGCGCAGGAGGGCCAGCCCTTTGACGCCATCATCATGGACTGGGCCATGCCCGTCATGGACGGCCTTGACGCCACACGCGCCATCCGCACCCATCCCGGCATACCGCCACACACGGCCATCATCATGGCCTCAGCCTTCCCGCAGAATGTCCTGCATGAGCGCGCGCCGGATATCGACTTTGACGCCGTGCTCACGAAACCCATCACCGCGGACTCCCTTGTGGCTGCGCTGTCGCGGATTTTACCCACAACGCCCGGTCCGAAGCACACTCCCCCCGCCCCGCAAAACGGCGCGCTCCCCCGCCGCGTGGACGGCGGCGACGCCCTGCCCACCAGCATCCCCGGCGTGGACATGCGCGAAGGACTGCGGCGCGCGGCAGGCGACCGGACGCTGTACCACTCCCTTCTGGCCCGGCTCGTGAAGGACTTTTCCGGCATTGACGCCACCCTCAGGCCCCTCATGGAGCAGGAGCGGTTCAGTGAGGCGCGTATGGTCATGCAGTCCCTCATCGGCATGGCCGAAAACGTCGTGGCTACGGACGTCCAGCAGGCCGCCACCGCGCTGGACACCGCGCTTCAGGCGCAGCACAAGGACACAGACCGTATCCGCGACATCGAAACCGCACTGCGCGACATCGAAAACGCCCTGAA
>NZ_JBUDSW010000043.1:0-17374 GCF_054921475.1 Desulfobaculum sp.
AAAGGCGGAAGCGCCGGCGCGGGCGGCGGCGGTGACGATGCGCTTGTCCTTTTTGGCGGACATGACCACGACGGGAAGTTTGCCGATTTTTGGAGATTGGCGGATGCGCTGGAGAAGGGCGACTCCGCTGTGCTGCCCCACCACGAGGTCGCAAATGACGAGGCCGATGTCCTTTTGTGTGAGGATATTCCATGCCTCTGGGATGCTTCCGGCAAGGAGCACGGCGTTGTACCCGCCGTCATGCAAGTGGCGGGAAATGATCTTTTGCAGTGACGGGTTGGCGTCAACAGCCAGAACGAGGACATCCTTTCTCTCTGTCATTATGAACCTCTGCATTGCGGCAGTATGGTGCAAGCGGGCTAGGGCCGCGCATTGAATGAGCACAATCCTTGTGAATCAAGGACTTATGATGCGCTCTATCATGCAATGACTGCCCTTAGCAAGCGTGGCGACGGGGCGGGAATATGGCTCGGTAGAGAGGGAAAGTGAGGCGTGGCCGCGCTGCGTGTCCATTGCGACGGGCCGCGCGCATTGTGCGTCTACAGGATGCCCTTAGCGCGGATGGAACGCGAGAGTTTTGCGTAGTCCACGGGTTTTTGTAGAGCTGTCAGGGCTATTTTGCGTTCTTCCCGCAGGCGGCGGATGAGACCCTTGAGCTGGCGGGGGTGGCTGTGGCGGCGGATGCGGCGCTCGCGCTCGCGGAAGATTTCCATAATCAGGGCGCGGTGGTAGTCGCGCGCGGGGCGCAGGCGGGCCTTGAGTTCCGCACGTTCAAAAATATACGCGCCGCCGCGGGGGCCGTGCTGCACCGCGGTGCTCCACAGCACCTCGCGCAGGATGGCCGGGTGGCGCGACGGATCAATGCCCGTGCGCATGCGGATGTCGCGCAGGGTGGGGGTGTAGTAGTTGTTGTGGATAAAGTCGTCCTGCAAGCGCTCGAACAGACCGGGGTAATTGTCCGCCACGCGCCGCCATTTTCCGGGCAGCGCGCCGCGCGTGCTACCGGTATTGGCCCGGCCGCCCTTGAGGCGGCGCGCGAGGCTGGGGGCTCTGTGGTCCAGATAGCGGATAAAGCGCCGTACCGTGCCCTTGCGCGAGGACATCTGATATTTGCCGTAGGACGTGCCGCCGTCGGGGTCGTAGCCAATGGCGCGCGAGCCGTGGATGCCGGATTCAAACAGCGCGCAGAGCTTGCCCAGCTCCCGCCGCTTGGCCAGCTTGGCGCGGATGGCGTCAAGGCGCGTTGTGGGCGGCGCGATGGCCGAGGCCGGACGCGGCTCAAGGCTGGCGAGGTCCGGCATAGTGGTGGGGACGGCGGCGAACATGCGCCGCAGGTTGGACGAGGTGCTGGCAAAGGCGAGGAAGCGTTCCTTGTCCAGCGGGTGGAAGGCCTGCTTGTCCACGGGCATCCGGACAATATGATGACGCACTTTGCCGCGGACGGACGCCATGAGCGGCGCTGTGGGGAGCATGGCCGGGGACACGGCAAGCAGCTGGTGCGGCGCGCGTGCGGTGTGGACCACCTCCGCAAGGGCCGCGTTGGCGCGCCACGGCGCGCCAAGGGGCTGCGCCCGCGTAAAGGAGCTTGCGGAAAAACGCACGTCCTGCGTGGCCGGATACAGCGGCAGATACCGCTTCAGCATGGCCTGCTGGTCCTGCGACATGTGGTGGAAGCGCGCCACCTGCGCCACCGGAGGCGTGGGCGCAGTCAGTTGGAGCACAGAATACTCGGCGCAGAAGAGGCCAAGCACCGCCAAGGAAATGACGGCGGGGTACAGGCCACCGCGTTGCCAAAGCTCGCCGCGGCGCATGGCGTGGCAAAAGTCCCGTGTGGCGCGGCGTATGGCGCTGACGCACGGGCGTAGAAGCACGTCCGGAAGCCGCGCTGGCGGCGTGCTGCGCACAAAAGCGATGAGCGCCGCGCTCTCCTGCGGGCTTAGCCTGCGCAGGGCGCGGGGCCAGACCCGCCGCAGTGTGGCGGCAAGGGAGGGGGCGGACGCAGCAAGGCGTGCGGAGATATTCGGCAACGGAGTTCGGGACCGGTTCATGTATGTTGTATCGTCAAAAGTGCCAGAAAGTTGTGTGTTCATGGCTGTCTTTGCAAAACTCCTGCCGTAGACATCGAGTCGGAATCCAAGGCGCGCAAGGCGCGCCCGGAGCAGGCGAAGCTGGTTCATATGATGTTGCCCCAGCTTGGGGCGCGTGTCGAGCTTCTGGCAGGGAATGTTGTGCAAAGTGGGGCGTGCCAGCCGTCATAGCAGGACGGCAAACCCCGCCCCGTACGCGGAGCGCTGTGGCGGCGTATGCCTTGCGCGTGGCCGCCACAGTGCGCACTTAGAACGTCAGCGAATGCCCGCCGCCTGTGGGGTGGACCTTGCCGGGCAGCAGTTTCTCCAGCGCTTCAAAGCCGCGTTTGCCGGTGCAGTGCGCGGGATAGATATGCTGAACGCGCGCCGCCTTGAGGGCGTCCACGCTTTCACGGATGGCGGAGTCCGGCGCGTCCATAAGGTGCGTGCCGCCGATAACGGCGTATATTTGGTCCAGCCCGAAGCGCTCGCGGATATGACCGAGGGTGTTGGCCATGCCGCTGTGGCAGCAGCCAAGGAGCAGGACCATGCCCTTGGCGGTGGGGATAAGCAGGCACGCGTCGTCGGGTACGGAGTCGGGCTGCGTGCAGTCCGTATCCGTATAGAAGTCTTTGGTGGCCTCGTAGTGGCCCGGTTCGCGGTGGATATCCGTCACCACGGTGATATCGTCGCCGATTCTGAAGCCATCTGCTACGCCGCGTACATCCGGGCGCGGCAGATGGTCGGAGAGCTTGGGGACGCCGATATATCGGGACTCCTCGCCGGGGTGGCAGGAGTAGCGCTCGCGCTGGTAGGCGGGGTGCGCGTACACGGCGCCGGTAAAGCCGCGCTCCAGAAGGGGAGCGAGTCCGCCCGCATGGTCCCAGTGCCCGTGCGAGAGGATAAGCCCCCGCGCTTCGTGCGCCGGAATGCCGAGGGCATCGGCGTTTTTCAAAAAGGCCGCGCTGGCGCCGGTATCCCACAGCCACAGGCTGCCGTCCGACGGCGTAACGGCGCATGAAAATCCATGCTCATGAGCGAGGTGCGGAAGATGGGCCGTGTTGTCGATGAGGAGTGTGATGGTAACGCTCATAGTCGAGGCTCCTTGGAGCGTAGGTCGTCTGCTGTACTGTCAGTACCGGGCGCGGGGTGGCCGCGCCCGGTGGAGAGAATGACTACTTCCCACTGGGCGCGGCGGGAAAGTGCTTGCCGCCCACGGGGAACTTTTTCGGATCGTCTTTGAACAGCTTGTAATTGATGGAATCCACAAGCGCCTGCCAACTGGCGTGGATGAGGTCATAATGGACGCCAACGGTGGTCCAGCGGTCCGTGGTGTCTGCGGATTCGATGAGAACGCGGACCACGGAGGCCGTGCCGTCGGAGTCGTTTTGCGAGCCGGGAAGAACGCGGACCTTAAAGTCCACAAGGCGCATCTCGTTAAGATTGGGGTAGAAGGGCACCAGCGCCTTGCGCAGTGCGGAGTCCAGTGCGTTGACCTGACCCTGCCCCGTGGCGGCGGTGTGCTCCACTGTGCCGCCCACCTTGAGCATGACCGTGGCTTCGGCGTAGGGCGCGGAGTATTCCGGGCGCATGGAGCCAACCACGTTGAAGCGCACAAGCTGGAAGTAGCGCTTGGACCAGCCCATGGCCTGAAAGAACATCAGTTCGAAGGAGGCTTCCGCCGTGGAGTATTCGTACCCCATGTTCTCGCGGTTTTTCACCTCGGCCAGCAGGTCGAGGACCGCGGAATCGTTTTTGTCCAGCTCGTAGCCGTATTTCTTGGCCATGAACAGAATATTGCTGCGGCCGGAGAGGTCCGAGAGCAGTACGCGCTGTTCGTTGCCCACGGTATCCGGGGGGATGTGTTCGTAGGTTTGGGGATTCTTGAGCACCGCGCTGACATGGATGCCGCCCTTGTGCGCAAAAGCGGATTTGCCCACGAAGGGCTGGCGCGTAAAGGGGCGCAGGTTGCAGATTTCCGACACAAACTGGCTGGTGGCGGTCAGTTTGCGCAGGCCGCCGTCCGGCAGACAGCGGTACGCGCCGTCACTTTTCAGCTCCAGATTGGGGATGATGGAGCAGAGGTTGGCGTTGCCGCAGCGTTCGCCGTAGCCGTTGATGGTGCCCTGCACCTGCACCGCGCCGCCGTGGACGGCCTCAACGGTGTTGGCGACGGCGGTTTCGGAATCGTTGTGCGTATGGATGCCAAGGCGGGCGTCGCCGGGCAGGGCGTCGCGCACGGCGGCGACTATGCCGCGTACCTCGTACGGCAGGCAGCCGCCGTTGGTGTCGCACAGCACCAGCACCTGCGCGCCCGCTTCGTGGGCGGCCTTCAGGCAGGCAACGGCGTAGTCCGGGTTGGCTTTGTAGCCGTCAAAGAAGTGCTCCGCGTCAAAAAAGACCTCGGGCACATTGGCGCCCATGTGGGCGATGGAGGACCGGATAAGCTCCAGATTCTCCTCGTGCGAAACACGAAGGGCTTCGGTGACGTGCAGGTCCCACGTCTTTCCGAAAAGGGTCGCCGCGTCGGGCGCGGCCGCGATGAGCGCGGCGAGGTTCGGGTCCTCGTTCGCGGTGCACCGGGGGCTGCATGTACTGCCAAACGCGGCGACCTTGGAATGCGATAGGTCGTATTGACGAATCTCCGTAAAGAAGGCGCGGTCGGTCTCATTGGAGCCGGGCCAACCGCCCTCAATATAGTCTACGCCCAGCGCGTCGAGCTTTCTGGCAATGCGAATCTTGTCGCCAGTGGAGAGGCTGATTTCTTCGGCCTGGGTTCCGTCACGCAGCGTGGTATCGTAGATGGAGATCTTCTTCATGGCGTCAACACTTCATTCCTTCTTTCTCCAGTTCAAATGATTCGTGCAGGGTACGCACGGCCAGTTCGGTGTATTTTTCCTCGATGAGGCAGGTGACCTTAATCTCGGAGGTGGAGATCATCAAAATATTGATGCCTTCCGCCTTGAGGGCCTGGAACATGCGCGATGCAACGCCGGAGTGGCTGCGCATGCCAACGCCGATGACGGACACCTTGGAGACGCGCTCGTCGTACAGCGTCTGCCGCGTGCCGAGGGTCTCCTTGATTTCATCAATAATTTTGATGGTCTGGTCAAGGTCGGCGCGGGGCACGGTGAAGGTCATGTCGGTTTTTTCACCGTCGCGGCTGGTATTCTGGATGATCATGTCGACGATGATTCCGGCGTCGGCAAGGGGCGAGAACAGCGACGACGCCACACCGGGACGGTCATCAACGTCCAGAAGTGTTACGCGGGCCTGGTCCTTGTCATATGCGATGCCTGAAACCAGAACGGCTTCCATGCTTTCATCCTCCTGGGTTACGTACGTTCCGGGACAGTCGGAAAAAGTCGACCGGACGTGAACGGTCATGTTGTATTTTTTGGCGAACTCCACGGAGCGGATCTGTAGGACCTTGGCGCCCATGGAGGACATTTCGAGCATCTCGTCGTACGAGATTTTGGGGATCTTTTTGGCGCGGGAGACGATGTTGGGGTCCGTGGTGTACACGCCGTCCACATCAGTGAAAATTTCGCAAAGATCGGCCCCAACTGCAACGGCAAGTGCAACAGCGGACGTATCCGAGCCGCCACGGCCCAGCGTGGTGATGCGGCGCTGGTCGTCACAGCCCTGAAAACCAGCCACGACCAACACATCGTGGTCATCGAGCTGGCGTTTCATGTTGTCGGCGTTGATGTCCAGAATACGGGCGCGGCCATATTTTTTGTCTGTGGTGATCTCGGCCTGAAAGCCCAGAATGGAGCGGGCTTTGATCCCTGCGTCTTTCAGCAGCATGGAGAAGAGGGCAACGGAAACCTGTTCGCCCGTGGAGACGAGGGAATCCATCTCGGCTGGGTCCGGGGCTGTGGACCATTCCTTGGCAAGGTCGATAAGCCGGTTTGTCTCGCCTGCCATGGCGGACAGCACGACGACGACCTTGTACCCGTCGGCGAGGGCCTTTTCCACCTTGGTCTGCACCTTGCGCATGCAGTCGAGGTTGGCGACCGAGGTGCCGCCGAACTTCTGAACGATGATGGCCATTGAAGCGTAGCTCCTCACTAAGTGTTGGGGTGTGTTGCGCGGCGCCTTGGGGCACGCGGGGCGGCTAGCCCTCGTGCGTGGCGGCGCGGAGAATCGCGGTGGCGGTTGCGCCCTGAGCCGTCAGTTCCAGCGTGCGGCCCGTTTGGGCGGGCTGCCACGTTAGAAGCAGATAATCCCCCGGCCAGAATTCGCGGTCGAGGTACTGCGACCACTCCACAAGCACAAGGGTCTGTTCGTCGGCGAGGAATTCCAGAAGGGACTCGTCCGGTTCCTGAAATTCCAGACGGTAGAGGTCAAAGTGCGCCGTCTCGGGAGTGGTGGGATACAGGTTCATAATGTTGAAGCTGGGGCTGGACACGCGGGCGTCTTCGCCCCCGGGCAAGGCGGCGACAAGGCCGCGCACCAGTGTGGTCTTGCCTGCGCCAAGGTCGCCGCAGAGCAAAACGTTCAGCCCTGTGGCGTCTTTCGCCACCGCCCGCGCCAGGCGTTGGCCCAGCGCGAGGGTGGCGGCTTCGTCTTCAAGATGCACGGTGATGGTCATGACGCGCTATTCATCGTCCTCGGACGGCTTGGGGATGAGGGTGCGCAGGATGTCTTCCTTGCCGATGACGCCCACAAGATGGGTGCCATCCACCACGGGCAGCGTATGGAAGCGCTTTTCCACGATGATGGAGGCCACCTCGTCAAGGGAGGTCTCGGGGCTGACCGTGACGGGGGACTCCGTCATGGCCTGCGCAACGGTCATGGCCGTCATCTTTTCCATTTCGCGCTCAAGGTCGCGGGCGGAGGAAAAGGGAATGATGCCGTCCAGCAGGGTGAAGACCGAGGGCAGGTTCAGCTTCTTCTGCTGGGCCACAAGGTCGCTCTGGCACAGGATGCCCACCACGCTGCCCCCTTCGTCCAATACCGGCAGGCCGTTGATGCCTTTCTCCAGCATGGTCTGGGCGGCGACGGTGATTTCGTCGTCGGGGTAGAGCGTTATGGGATCCTTGGTCATGATGTCTTTGGCTTTAAGCATCGACGGTCTCCTTCAGCGCACGCGGCAGGGCGTGGGCGATTTCGCTGGCGGTGTTGCCACGGGCGGGGTAGTCCGCGCCGAGCAGGTCTCCGGCAAGGCCGTGCCAGTACACGCCAAGACAGGCCGCATCCTCGGGGTCCGCCGCACGGGCCATGAGGCTGGCAACCAGTCCGGCAAGCACGTCTCCAGAACCGGCAACCGCCAGATTGGATACAGCAAAGGGCGAAACGAAGGCGCGGCCATCGGGCAGCGCTATGATGCTTCCCGCACCCTTGAGCACGGTGACGCTGTCCGTGTTGTGGGCCAGCGTCAGGGCGTGGCCAAGGCGGTCGGCCTGCACTTCGTCGGTGGTACAGCCGAGCAGGCGGGCCGCTTCGCCGGGGTGGGGCGTGATGACGGCCGGGGCGTCCATGTGCTTGATGAGGCCGGGAGCCTCGGCAAGCCAGTACAGGGCGTCGGCGTCCAGCACCACGTTTGGCAGGTCCAGTTCCGCAAGGGCGCGCAGGAAGCCGAGGGCGCGTTCATCGCGGCCCATGCCCGGACCAATGAGAATGGTGGTAAAGCGCGGCAGATGCTCGCGCAGGTCGTGAGCCATGCTCTCGTTCCAGTTGGAACCGGAACCCAGCGGCAGGGTCATGATGTCCGGGGAACCGGCCTTGACCTCCAGCGCGAGGGCGGCGGGGCAGGCCACGGTGACCATGCCCGCTCCGGCGCGCAGCGCGCCAAGGGCGGCCAGATGGGGCGCGCCGGTGAGTCCGGTGCTACCGCCAATGACCAGCACGTGCCCTGCGGTGCCCTTGTGCATCTCGGGATGCGGGGTGGGCAGCAGGTCCAGCACGCCGTCGGTGAGCATGCCAAAGGTGGCCGGGGAGGAGTTCTTGATAAACTCGGGGATGCCGATGCCGCAGACGTGCACGTCGCCGGTGTATTCCGTGGCAACGGGCAGGGCGAGGCCGAGTTTTGCGGCCTCAAAAGTAACGGTGACATCGGCGCGGACGGCGACGGGACACGGCTCGCCCGTGAGGCCGGAAAGACCGGAGGGCGTGTCCAGAGCCATGACGTAGGAGTCTTCGCCAAGCAGGTTGACGTCCTCGACGATACGCAGGGCGTCTTCGCGCAGTGCGCCGGTGAACCCGGTGCCCAGCAGGCCGTCGACAATGATGTCCGGCATGCCGTATTCCTGCGAGATTTCGATAAGGCTGTGCCCGGGCGCGAGGAATTCCAGCTGGATGCCCATCTTCTGCGCAAGGCGCATATTGACGGCGGCAGCGCCGCGGTAGGCCTTTTTTTTGCCGGTGTGCAGCACCACGACTTGCGCGCCGGAGTTGGCCAGATGGCGGGCAAGGCAGAACGCGTCGCCGCCGTTGTTGCCGGAACCGGCGACCACCAGTGCCAGAAGCCCCTCCACGGGGCCGATGGCCTCTTCCAGCACGCCATAGGCGCCAAGGCCGGCATTTTCCATCAGCACTTCCTGCCTCAGGCCGAAGTCCTCAATGGTTGCGTGGTCCCAGGCGGCCATTTCTTCCGGCGTGGGCAGGGGGACTGCGTGGTACATCTCCATTCTACATCTTCTCCAAAACGACGACGGCGGCGGCGATGTCGCGGCCATGCGTCAGGGTGATATGTGCGTTGTCCGCGCCAAGGGTTCGTGCGCGGTCTTTGGCCGGTCCATGCAGGACGAGGCGCGGTTGTCCGCTGGCCTCGCGCTGCACTTCCATTGTTTGAAATCCTACCCCCTCGGCGATGCCGGTGCCAAGTGCCTTGGCGGCGGCCTCCTTGGCCGCAAAGCGCGCGGCCACGTAGGGGACAGGTGTGTGTTCCGGCATGGCGTCTCGCTCTGCCGGGGTCAGGATGCGGGCGAGAAAGCGCTCGGGGTGCTTCTCCAGCATGCGCTCAATGCGCGAGAGTTCCACCACATCCAGACCAAGCCCAACTATCATCGGCGTTCCTAGTCCACGAAGCCGCGGACGATGTCGTTCATCTCGCGCACGGCCTGCGTGATGCCCACGTAGGCGGCGCGGGCGATGATGCTGTGCCCGATGGAATATTCGTTGATGCCGGGGACCTTGGCAAAGGGCAGAATGTTCACATAGTTCAGCCCGTGCCCAAGGTTCACCTTCAGGCCAAGGTCCTGCGCAAGGCGGATGCCTGCCAGAATCTTTTCCAGCTCGGCCTTGGCCTGCGCCGGGGTTTCGGCGTCGGCGTAGTGGCCGGTGTGTATTTCAATATACTGGTTGCCGATTTTGGCGGCGGCTTCAATCTGTTTCGGGTCCGCGTCGATGAACAGGCTGGACTCAATGCCCTGCGCGTGGATGGGCGCCAGATAGTTGGACAGCTCCTCAACGCGGGAGGCCACGTCAAGGCCGCCCTCGGTGGTGAGCTCCTCGCGCTTTTCGGGGACGAGGCAGATGATGTCCGGGCGCGTGCGCAGGCAGATGCCCTGCATTTCTTCGGTGGCGGCCATTTCAAGATTCAGGCGGGTTTTGACGGTGGCGCGCAGCAGGTCCACGTCCCGGTCCTGAATGTGGCGGCGGTCTTCGCGCAGGTGGCAGATGATGCACTGCGCACCGGCCAGCTCCGAAAGATGAGCGGCGGTGACCGGGTCCGGCTCTTTACCGAGACGGGCCTGTCGAAGCGTGGCGATATGATCGATATTGACTGCGAGTGAAGGCATATTTCGATCCTTTCTGCGAGGTGATTCAGAGTTGAGAATGAGGTGGGGCGGTATTGGCGCCCGCAGGAAATTGTCGCCAACACTGGCCGAAAGTCAAGGGAAAGCTTGTGTTTCCGCGCTAAACCGGGGCGCGCGAGGGCGTTTTGCGGCGCTGCGGGGCGTGCGCCCGTGCATTGACTTGGCCGCCCCTGCGCGCTATTATTCCGTCTTTTCTCGCTATATCAAAAGAAATCCCCAGAGACGAAGCACCAAACGAGGTTTGGATACATGAATGTTTGCATAGTTGGTACTGGATATGTCGGACTGGTCAGTGCGGCCTGCTTTGCCGAGATGGGCAACGCCGTCTCCTGCGTGGACGTGAACCCCGCCGTGGTCAAGACGCTTGAAAGCGGCAAGGTCCACATCTACGAGCCGGGCCTTGAGGAAATGGTCAAGCGCAACAACGCCGAAGGCCGCCTGCGCTTCACCACCAGCCTCGCCGAAGGCCTTGAGGATGCACAGGTCGTCTTCATCACCGTGGGCACCCCCTGCCGCGAGGACGGCAGCTGCGACCTGAAGTACGTGCATCAGGTGGCCCGCGAGATCGGCCAGTATATGAAGGACAAGAAGATCGTCGTGGACAAGTCCACCGTGCCCGTCGGGACCGCAGATCAGGTGCGTGCCCTCATCAGCGAGGAGCTGGAAAAGCGCGGCGAGTCCATTGCGTTTGACGTGGTCTCCAACCCCGAGTTCCTCAAGGAAGGCGACGCCGTCAGCGACTTCATGAAGCCCGACCGCGTCATTCTGGGCACCAACGATCCCGAGACGGCGGAAGTCATGCGCTCCCTGTACTCGCCCTTTGCCCGTAGCCGCGAAAAGCTCATCGTCATGAACGTGCGCAGCGCGGAGATGACCAAGTATGCCGCCAACTGCATGCTGGCGACCAAGATTTCCTTCATCAATGAAATCTCCAACATCTGCGAGCGCGTTGGCGCGGACGTGGGCGACGTGCGCCTTGGCATCGGCTCCGACCACCGCATTGGCTACCACTTCATTTACCCCGGCGTCGGCTACGGCGGCTCCTGCTTCCCCAAGGACGTGAAGGCGCTCATCACCACCGCTCTGGAAAACGGCCACACCCCGAGCCTGCTTCAGTCCGTGGATTCCGTGAACGACGCCCAGAAGTTCTCCGTGGCCCGCAAGATTGAGGACTACTTCGCCAATCAGGGCGGCGTGGAAGGCAAGACCCTTGCTCTGTGGGGCTTGGCGTTCAAGGCCAATACCGACGACATCCGCGAGGCACCCTCGCTTGTCACCGTGCGCTACCTGACGGAGCGCGGCATGCGCGTGAAGGCGTTTGACCCGGTTGCCGGTCCGAACTCCCGCAAGGCGCTGGAAGGCAACGACCTTGTGGAAATTGTGGACGAGCAGTACGCCGCGTTGGAAGATGCGGACGCGCTGGCCGTGGTGACCGAGTGGAACCAGTTCCGCAAGCCCGATTTCCAGCAGATTAAGGACAAGCTGAGCGCCCCCATCATTTTTGATGGCCGCAATCTCTACTCCCCGTCCGAGCTTGCCGCTGACGGCTTTGCCTACTTTAGCATTGGCCGCCCCGTGGCTAAGGCCAAGAAGTAGCGCACCCGTCCGGACTGTGCGGCGCTTTTTCGCACTCAGAGGAGCCGCTGGACGTTGCGTCTGGCGGCTCTTTTTTGTGAGCCGGAGAGGGCAGGGCGGCGCGCCTAGCGGCCGGAGCGCCGTTTTTGCGCGTGGGCGCTTGCCCCGCACGCGCAAAAAAGCCCCCGGTCCATGTGGAGCGGGGGCTTTTTTGTCAATGCAGTGGTAGAAAATGTGGAGATGCAGAAATTTTGAGCCGGTTGGCTAGCTGGTGCTGACGCAACGTTTGCAGGTGCGGTATTGGAGTTCCTTGAGGATGATGCGTTCGTATTCGATGTGTGCTCCGGCTCCTGCACTAAATTCATCTTGAAGGAATTTTTCCAGATATTGCGCCTCTTCCCAGAAGTCGAGAAGCTCTTCGTCGCGCAGGGTCTTTATCTGATCCTCCAACGCGTAATTCGTTTTATGTGGTGCGAATTGTGCCATGCAGGGGTCGTCCTCCTTGTGATCTGCACGCGCCCGGAACCTTCCCTGACGCGCTCGCGGTACGATAATGAACGAGGGGCGCAAGCGCAACAGATTTTCACGACAAAAAAGGTCAAGTATTCGGAGCTGTTGCCGATAAGGCCTGTGTAAGTGCCCAGAGTCCGATGAAAAAGGGCCGTCCGCGCGTTTGTGTTGCCTTATGCGCGGTTTCGGATTATTTATGTGTTATTGGCGGAATGATTGGCGATGACTTCCATGCCGTCGGCCATTCTCATTCACACCACAGGAGAACACTGATGGACGAGACCCAAAAGAGACAGGATGCTGAGCTGATACAGCTTGTCACATTCAGCATCGGGGAAGAGGAATTCGGCGTCGATATCCTCAAGGTGCAGGAAATCATCCGCACCATGGAGATTACGAAGGTCCCGAAGGCTCCTGCGTTTGTCGAGGGCGTCATCAACCTTCGCGGCAACGTCATTCCCATTATTGATTTGCGCAGGCGCTTCGGCCTTGCAACGCGGGATCATGATAAGCACACGAGGATCATCGTCATTGAGATCAACAACATGATCGTGGGCTTTATAGTCGATTCCGTCTCCGAGGTGCTCCGCATTCCGGCAAACACGGTCGAGCCGCCGCCGCCCGTCGTTTCCGGCCTGGAATCGGAGTACATCAGCGGTGTGGGCAAGCTGGAAGACCGCCTGCTCATCCTGCTTGATCTGAACCGTCTGCTCTCTAACGAAGAGAAGGACGTTCTGGCTCAGGTGTAAAAACAGCCTTTCAGTTGTTGCGGCTCGCCGCCTGACAAGGCATGATGACCGCCGCTGCGCTGTTGCGCGCGGCGGTCTTTCGTTGTGCGTATTCGTGGAACCGAAAAAACAAGGAAACAAACCAGTTGCTCTTCCCTCCTGAGTTGCGGGAGTTCGCTCAATCCGGCCGCATGGTGTCGCCGGAAGGGGCGGCGCTGTCCCGTCGCGTCTACAAGTCCGGCCCCGGTACACAGGCGGCAATTGCCGCAGGCCTTCTTGCCCGCTCCCGCAGTGTGGTGATGGTTGTTCCCGGCACCAAGGAATTGGTGCAGATGCAGGCGCTGCTTGGCCTGCTGACTCCGGGCGACGGCCCCTTTGGCGGTTCCAAGTGGGTGACCTTTCCCGCCTATCCCGCCAAGTCCACGGACCCGGGCCGCTGGGCCGCGCGCTGGGCTGCGCTCTATTCCCTCGCCACAGGTTCCGGCGCACGCGGCATTTTGCTGACGCCGGACAATCTGCTGCCCAAGTGGCCGCCGCGCCGCATTCTCGACACCCACCACCTTGTCCTGCCGCGGGGCGAGGAGATTCTGTCCGAGAGCATTCTGGAGCAGTGCGCCAGCTGGGGCTACGAGCGTACGGGCATGGTGACGCGCCCCGGCGAAATGGCCATGCGTGGCGATATTTTGGATATTTTCGCGCCCGGCTACCCGAAGCCCCTGCGCCTTGAATTCTTTGGGGACACGCTGGACGACATCCGTCTGTTTGATCCCATGTCCCAGCGTTCCAGCGATGCGCTGGACGAGGCGGTGCTCCTGCCTGCGTCCCCCTCGGTCTTTACGCCCGAGGAGTGCGACGCCGCCCGCACGCGGTGGGAGAAACTGCGCGGCATTGGCGAGCTGGACCCCGGCGCGCAGCAGCACCTGAACCGGATGCTGGACGAGGGTACCGGCTCCATCCGTCCGGGGCTGTTTTATGACGATGCCGTCACCCTTGACGAATGGCTCCCGCGCGATGCCGCGTGGGTGCTGTGCGGCGCGGGGCGTCTGCGGACGCGTATGGAAGAGGTGGAATGGGACTGGACCGAATCGCTGGATGAGGAGGCCGAGCGCCTTGGCTGGCGCAGGCCGCGCAATGTCATTATCCAGCAGGCCGAAGGCGCGCGCAAAATGTGGCAGGACAACGCGCAAATCCACTTCGAGGACCTGACCATAGGCGAAAAGCGCGACGGCATCGAGTTGCCGGAAAAGAACTACGCCGCCTTTGAGGAACTGTTCTGGAAGCCGGACGACCGCAACCGTCCATGGCAGGCGCTGATGGCGGCCATTAAGAAGTGGTCGCAGGAGCGCGCGCAGGTTATTTTGTCCTTCCGCACCGCGCAGTCCCGCAAAAAGTTTTTGGCGCTGGCGGAGCAGGACGGCGTGACGCCCGCCACGTCCTACGTCCCAGACCAACGCGGTATTTTTGCCCTTGTCTCGTCCTTTAAGCAGGGCATCGAATTCGGCTGGAACGGCTCCATCATTCTGGGTGAAGACGTTATCCAGCCGTCGCGCACCCGCGCGGCGCTGCCCGGTGCGGCGGACTTCAAGGGCCTCAAGACCTATGAGGACCTGTCCGAGGGCGACCTGCTTGTGCACCGCGAGTGGGGGCTGTCCCGGTTTGGCGGGCTGCACCGCCTGAACCTTGGCAGTGTGAGCAACGACTATCTGCTCCTGTACTACTCCGGCGACGATAAGCTGTATCTGCCCGTGGACCGACTGGACGTCATCCAGCGCTACAAGGGGCCGGAAGGCGCATCCCCCGCGCTGGACAAGCTGGGCGGGGCCGGGTGGAACCGCGCCAAGGCGCGAGCCCGCAAGGCCATTGAAAAGATTGCCCGCGAGCTGGTGGAAATGTACGCGTGGCGCAAGGTGGCCAAGGGCTACTCGTATTCGCCCGTGGACGACATGTTCAATGAGTTCGAGGCGTCCTTTGGCTTCGAGGAGACGCCGGATCAGGAAAAGGCCATCCGCGCCGTGCTGGCGGACATGGAGAAGCCCGAACCCATGGACCGCCTCATCTGCGGCGACGTGGGCTTCGGCAAGACGGAAATCGCCATGCGCGCCGCCTTCCGCGCCGCGCTTGATGGCCGTCAGGTCGCCATTTTGTGCCCCACAACCGTGCTTGCGGAGCAGCATTACCAGAACTTTAAGCGCCGGATGGAGAGCTTTCCCCTCACGGTGGGCCTGCTCAGCCGCTTTGTTCCGCGTAAGCGGCAAAAAGCTGTGCTGGCCGCTGCCGCGCGTGGTGAGGTGGATATCCTTATCGGCACCCACCGCCTGCTGTCGCAGGACGTGCACCTGCCCAACATCGGCCTGCTCATCCTTGACGAAGAACAGCGCTTCGGCGTCAAGGACAAGGAGCGTCTGAAGCAGATGCGCAAGGACATCGACGTCCTTGCCCTGACGGCAACGCCCATCCCGCGCACCTTGCAGCTGTCCATCTCCGGCATCCGCAGCCTGAGCGTGATGGAGACGCCGCCGGTGGACCGCAAGCCTGTGCAGACCTCCATCCTTGAGCGCGACAGGGAGCCGCTGCGCGCCATTGTGCAGCGCGAATTGGACCGCGAGGGCCAGATATTCTGGGTGCATAACCGCGTGCGCAGTCTGCCCCGCGTGGTGGAGTACGTGCAGGAGCTTGTGCCCGGCGCGCGCGTGGGCATGGCCCACGGCCAAATGCGCGAGCGCGAGCTTGAGGAAACCATCCACAAGTTCTGGCACGGCGAGATAGATATCCTCGTGTGCACGGCCATTGTGGAATCCGGCCTTGATTTCCCGCAGGCGAACACCCTTATTGTGGACCAAGCCCAGCTGTTTGGCCTTGGGCAGCTATATCAGCTGCGCGGGCGTGTGGGACGAAGCGCCACGCAGGCCTACGCCTACTTTGTGGTGCCTTCGCTGGATAAATTGCCGGAGAAGACCCGCAAGCGCCTGCAGGTTATCCTTGATATGGACTACCTTGGCGCTGGCTTCCAGATTGCCATGGAGGACCTGCGGCTTCGCGGCGCGGGCAACATCCTTGGCGAGGTGCAGTCCGGCAGTATGGCCAAGGTGGGCCTTGATATGTTCCTTGAGATGCTGGAGGAGGAGGTCCGCCGCGTGCGCGGCGAGGACTTGCGGCGCGACACCAGCCCCGAGCTCAACATCGTCTTTGAGGCGCATATCCCCGAAGAATACATGCCCGAAGCCCGCGAGCGTCTGCGCTACTACAAGGCGCTGTCGTCGGCGGATTCTGCCAGCGCGCTGGAGGAACTCATCGGCGAGATTCGCGACCGCTTCGGCGTGCCGCCCCAGCAGATGGAGCAGTTCTTTGCGCTGCTCCGGCTCAAGCGTTTGCTTGGCCGCCTGCAGGTGACCAAGGCCGATGTATACGAGGGCCGCGTGGTGATGACCTTTGCCGAAGATGCCGCCGTGGTGCCGCCCGAACGCTTGGTGCAGTGGGTGCAGGAGAAGGAAGGCTCTGTGCGCATGCTGCCGCCGGATAGGCTGGAGCTTCGCGTTGCCGCCACGGGCGTGTGCGAAAGCCTTGCCGAAGTGGAGCGGGAGTTGACCGCCTTGCTTCCTGCCGATACCACAGCACAAGACCATACCGAACGCACTGAAACGGAAAGGACATGATGAAAAACAGCAGGATAGGCGTCGTCTGCGTCCTTATGGCGCTCGTTTTCGCCCTTGGCGGATGCTCCGGAGAAGGGGAGCAGCAAGGCGTTGTGGCGCGCGTGAATGGCCGCCCCATCACCTTGGACCGTCTGGAACTGAAATATGACTTTATGCATCTGGATTCCTCCTTCGACGCCGCGCCCAGTGTGGCACAGTTGAAGGAAGACTATGGGCACCTGCTTGGCGACCTTATCGTGCAGGAGCTGGTGGACGAGGAGTTGGAGCGCCGGGAGCTCGGCGTCACGCAGGAGGAAGTGCAGGCCGCGGAGGACGAAGTCCGCGCGGACTACCCTGAGGATACCTTTGAGCAGGTTCTCGTCGAAGAATATATTGATATTGACTACTGGCGGCAGGAACTGCGCGCCCGCCTCGCCCTGGAGAAGTTCTTCAGCGAGGTTTTGCGTCCCGGCATTTCACTGGGCTACGAGGAGGCCGAAGCCTACTACCGCCAGCATATCAACGAATTCTACCTGCCGCCCCGTCTGCGTATTTATCTTGTCAGTGGTCCCAGCCGCGACGCGGTGCAGTCCGCCGTGGATCTGTACCGCAAAAACAGCAGTGTGGACGCCATTGAAGGAAAATTTGAACAGGTGGAGGTCCGCGAGCTTCGCGTGCGTGAGGACCGGATGACCATCGCATGGAAAAATGCCCTCAAGCCGCTGTCCCCCGGAGACGCCACCCCGGTGATGACCAGCGAGTCGGACTTCCAGAGCCTTATCTATCTGGAAAAGAGCCCGGCCAAGGTGCTGGACCCGTCGCGGGCGTATCCTGTGGTGGAGAAGGTGCTGGTGGAGCGAAAACTGCGCGAGGCCTTTGACGCGTGGCTGAGCGATGCGCTTGCGAATGCCAGCATTGAGGTGAGTACCCATCTGCTGGACGACCACGGCATGCCCGTGCAGGATGACGCCGCCGAGCCGCAGCCGTCCACAGCGCCTCAGAACGCCGTCCCGGCCAAGGATGAAAGCGCCGCAGAAAATGCCACAGAAAACGCCACGTCCGCAGACGCTGCGGCGACGGCGGAAGAAGGCGGCAAA
>NZ_JBUDSW010000044.1:0-17238 GCF_054921475.1 Desulfobaculum sp.
CAAGGCTCCGCTCACTGTGACCGGGGCCTTTTTCATGCGCGCGGCGGTATTGGCGCGCCGCGAGGCCCTTTTCCGAAGACTCTCCACCGGAAGGCGTAAGCCTCCTGATGTAAAGAAGGCCGTAATGCTCGATTTTTCCAAGATTAAGACGTTTCCCATCGCTGAACGCGAGAACAAGTTTCACCTTGGCATGATGCTGCGCGCCGGTGACGCCGCAGCGCCGGAGACGGTGCCCAACATGCCGGACCTCGTGGAGCATGTGCTTCGCGCCAAGGCGGAAGGCGGCAAGGTCGTGGTGATGATGGGCGGCGCGGTCATCAAGGAAGGATGCGGCGCACTGCTTATCGACCTGATGAAGCGGGGCGTTATTGATCACATTTCGGGCAACGGCGCGGTGTCCATCCACGACTTTGAAATCGCCCTCATCGGCCAAACCTCCGAGCATGTGCCAAACGGCCTGCGCGACGGCAGCTTTGGCATGGTGGAGGAGACCGGCGCGCTCATGAACCGGGCCATCCGTGAGGCCGCGGCAGACGGGAAGGGCTATGGGTACGGCATCGGCCGCATCATCGAGGCCGAAAACCTGCCCCACAAGGAAGAGAGTGTCCTGTATACTGCCTACAAGCTGGGCATTCCTGCCACCATCCATGTGGCCGTGGGGGGCGACATTATCCACCAGCACCCGGCGTGCGACGGCGCGGCGCTTGGGGCGACGTCTTTTCGGGATTTTGAAATCATAACAGAGACCATCGCCAGCATGGGCCGCGGGGCGCTCCTGAATATCGGGTCTGCGGTGCTTATGCCCGAGGTCTTCCTCAAGGCGCTGACCATTGCCCGCAACCTTGGGCACGACGTGTCCGGGTTCACCACGGCGAACTTTGACTTTCTCGATATGTACCGCCCGCGCACACGCGTACTCCAGTGGCCCGAGGAGCTTGGCGGAACGGGCATAGATATCCGTGGCGGCCACAGACAGACCGTTCCGGCGCTGTATGGCGGCATCGTCAACCATCCTAGGGCGGCGGCGCTGCAAGCCCGTGAGGGCGATGCGGCGTAGAGTGGGCCGCACGAGTTGCCCGTGTTTTCTCCGGACGGACTGTCTGGCTGATACGCAAAAAGACGGCCACAGCACTGCGCTGTGGCCGTCTTTTTGCGTGTGACGTCTCCGAACTGTGAGGCTGGCGGAAGGGGAGCGGTGCGTGCGTTATTCGTCCTGCCGGGTGCGCCTCGCTTTCCCGCGTCTGGCTTTTTGTCCTGCCACCGTGTGCCGCTTCTCCGCCTGCCTGTTCGCCTGTTTGCTCCTGCCGTTCCAGCCCTTCCGGTTACGACGTAGCCTGCCCACCTCTTCTCCTCCCGCGCCGCTTATTGCGGCAACACAGTGCGGGCGTGCTTGACCACAAGCTGGGTCAGGATGTTTACGGCGTCCACGTCCAGCCCCCATGTGTGCCAGTAGAGGTGCAGTTCCAGACATTTGTCCGGGGCGAGATTGATGAGCAGGCCTTGTTCAAGCTCCCGCAGAACCTGCAATTCCGGCACAAGGGTGTAGGCCATGCCGCGCAGGGTTGCCTCTACGAAGGCCTCGGACGAGGGCATGATGTGAAAGGGTATGTCACCCACCCTGAGGCCGTAGTGTTGCTCCAGAAAACGGAAATGCAGCTCGTCCTTGAGGTTGAAGATAACGGCGGGGGCGCGGGAGAGGGCGTTTTCGCTGACGCCGGCCGGGAACCACATCTGCGCGAAATCCGGCGCCGCTACAAGGATGTAGCGCATCCGTCCAAGGGGAAAGGTCTGCCCGCCCTGCACAGGAGATGCGTGCGAACCAACACAGCCCACCACTTCGCCGCGCTTGAGCAAGAGGTGCGTCGTCTCTTGGTCATCCAGCACAAGGTCCAACAGGATGCCGTGCCGGAAGGCCAGCGGCGCAACGGCCTCCAGAAACCACGTCGCCAGACTGTCGGCGTGCACGCCAATGGACAGCGTCACCGGACCCTCCACAAGCTGTGGCGACAGCTCCATGAGCGTTTGTTCCTCCAGCAGACGAACCTGCTCGAAGTGCCGGAGCAGTTTGTGTCCGGCCTCGGTGGCCGTAACGGGCGTCCCCCGGACCACAAGGGCCTGTCCCATGCGCTCCTCCAGCACCTTCACGCGCTGCGATACCGCAGACTGCGTGATATGCAGAACCCGGGCCGCGTTGTCAAAGCCCTGTTCCCGTATAACCGTCGCAAGTGCCTCAAGGTGCTTGTAATCCAGCATTGGCGTCCTTTCGTAGTGGTATTAGCAAAACTTATAGGTGATGAAAAAAATGAGTTTTACTGATTCAAACAGGTACCGTAGAGATAGAGGCCAGTCAAACATTTGTAGGAGGACAAGGTACACCAATGTTCATCATGCCGTTTCTTCAGGGAATGGGGACCGGAGCGGGTCTTATTATTGCCATCGGGGCGCAGAACGCCTTTTTGCTGTCGCAGGGGATTCGCGGCAATTATTCCTTGCAGATAGCCCTGCTGTGCAGCATGTGCGATGCCATTCTCATTACGCTTGGGGTCTCGGGCCTTGGGACGCTGGTGGCCAATAATCCCGACCTTGCCCGCATTGCCGGGTGGGGCGGTGCCGCCTTTTTGTTCTGGTATGGCCTTGGCTCCCTGCGGAGCGCCTTTTCCGGCAAGGCGCTGGACGTCATGCAGGAGCAGAAAAAGTCCCTGCGGGCTGTTTTGCTTGCCACCCTTGGCGTGACCTTTCTCAATCCGCAGACCTATTTGGATACCATCGTCCTGCTTGGCGCCATTGGCGGCCAGTTTGAGGGGCACGGACGGTTTGTTTTTGGTGCTGGGGCCATCACAGCGTCGCTGATGTGGTTCTTTACCCTGTGCTTTGGCGCGCGCCTCTTGGCGCCGTACTTCCAAAGCGCCAAGGCGTGGAAGGTGCTGGACCTGTGCACCTGCGCCATTATGTGGGCAATCGCCGCGTCGCTTGTTCGGGGGCAAATCGTCCTCTGAGCGATGTGGAAATGATACAGTTGATTATGGAACCGGAAAGGGCCGTGGCGGACACCACGGCCCTTTCCTTTTGAAGGCGAGGGGGAGAGGTGGACAGACGGCGGGGCGCTGGGCACAAAGCGAGCTTTCCTGACGCTTGAAATCCCGTCCTTTGCACGTCCTGCAACTGGTGTTGTTATTCGGATCCCAGCTTGAGTCTGCTTCCTTCCGCGGGGCACGTTGTCCGTATCGTGCCTTTGTGCTTGGAGAATTGCCGCGCGCCAGCTTGACATCGTGGCGCATTCAGCGACACTCGCTTTTTTGCTCCACTCAATCCGCAGAAGGAATCCGTCATGTTCGACAGCACCATCTACGCCGCGCGCCGCGCGCGGCTGGCGCAAAGCGGCCTGTCCGGCATTGCCGTTTTTCCCGGCAATGTTGAAGCGCCCATGAATTATACCGACAACTGTTATCCCTTCCGTCAGGACAGCACCTTCCTCTATTACTTCGGGCACGACCTCCCCGGCCTGTGGGGCACCCTTGACCTCGACACCGGCGAAGCCGTGCTGTGGGGCGAGGACGCCACCATGGACGATATTATTTGGACTGGCCCGCTGCCCAGCGTCGCGCAGCGGGCGGAGCGCGTGGGCGCGCAGGGCAGTGGCTCCCTCCGCGCGCTGATGGACGTGCTGCGTGCGGCAACAAAGGGTGGGCGGCAGGTGCACACGCTGCCGCAGTACCGCGCCGAAAACCGCGAGCGTATGGCCGCCATGCTTGGCATTTCGCAGGACGCCGTCAACGCCGCTCCCTCGCGCGCGTTGGCCCTTGCCGTCATTGACCAGCGCAGCTGCAAAGCGCCAGAGGAGATTGGCGAGTTGGAAAAGGCCCAGCTTGTCTCGCGCCAGATGTATGACGTTGCCATGCGCATGGCGCGTCCGGGCGTTGCAGAGCGGGACATTGCCGGAGCTTTGACGGGCGTTGTGGCCCGCGCCGGGGGCCTGCACTCCTTCCCGACCATCCTCACAACCCATGGCGAGACCCTGCACCAGCACGCCCATGATGGCGTGCTTGAAGCAGGGCGCATGCTGCTTATCGACTCCGGCGCGGAGTCTTTGGAGCATTACGCCTCGGACATTACGCGTTGTTTCCCCGTGAATGGGCGCTTCGACACGCGCCAGCGCGAGCTGTACTCCATCCTGCACGATGCGCAGGTCGCCGCGTGCGAGGCCTGTGCGCCGGGCGTCAGCTTCCGGGATATTCATCTGAAGACGGCCCGGCACATTGCCAAAGGGCTGACGGCGCTTGGCATCATGCGGGGCAACCCCGAGGACGCCGTTGCCGCCGGAGCGCATGCTGTCTTCTTCCCCCATGGCTTGGGGCATATGATGGGGCTGGACGTGCACGACATGGAAGGCTTCGGCGAGGACCTTGTGGGCTATGGCGAGGGCGTGGAGCGCTCCGCGCAGTTTGGGCTGTCTGCCCTGCGCTTTGCCCGGACTTTGCAGCCGGGGCATGTGGTGACGGTTGAGCCGGGGCTGTATTTTATCCCTGCGCTTGTGGACAAGTGGAAGACCGAACGCCGCCACGAAGCCTTTATCGACTACGCACGCGTGGAATCATACATGGACTTTGGCGGCATGCGCCTTGAGGATGATGTGCTTATCACTGGCGATGGCGCACGCATCCTTGGCCCCGGCATCCCCAAAAGTATTGAGGACATCGAAGCCGCCATGCAGCAGTAAGGCAGCCCTCTTTCGTGAACGGCATATACAGACGCCGCCCGGACCAGTGGTCCGGGCGGCGTTTTGCGTTGTAATCCTTGGCGCCGCGTCAGGCGCTGGCTACAGCCCCGCGGCGGTGGCGGACATGGGGAAGCAATGCGTGTTGTAGCCTTGCCGCAGGCGCTTCATAAGGATGTATTCATCCTTGAGCATGGCGCGCAGGCGGACGGATTCCTTGGAGGTGATACTGACCTCAATTTTACTTTTGTTGTAGTTGCCGTTGCGCAGGTTGGTGTTAAACACCGTGGACAGAATGCTCAGCGAGCGTTCAATGTCCTCCAGGAAGAAGTACGCATTGAGCGAGCGGATGCGTTCAAAGGCTTCCTTGACGTTGCAGGAGGGCGAGAACATGTACAATTGCCGGAGCAAGTGCTCCTTGGGGATGTTGTCCAGAAAGTCCGAGAACGTGTCCCCAAGCCATGTGAGTTCCTTTTCCCGGTCCGGGTTGCCGTCTTCAATTTCGCGCCAGCGCAGCAGGTTTTTGTAGTGCGAGACCACGCGCTGGCACGGGTCGCGAAAGGAGGTGAAGACGAAGGTCCGTTCGGGCAGTTCGATTTGGTGCAGGGGCGTGTGCGAGAAGGCGTAGAGGAACTTGCCTTCCTTCAGGTAGTTCAGGGTGTGGCCTGAGAAGATAAGGCCGTTGTAATAGACAACATTGCCTTTGTTGATTTCCTGAAACAGGAAGCCGCTTTCGTTGTCGAAGGCATTCAGAAAGATTTTGTTCACCGACGTTCCGCCGCATTTTCTGATGTGGCAGAAGTAGTACCGTTCGTATTGACCCTTGATGTTCAGATACATGCCAAGCCCTCCCGCATGGCTTCGACATTTCCGCAGAGCATTGTCCAAAACGCGCCGAACTGTGCCGCCTGATGGATGCGCCGTACAGGGACGGATTTCCCAGACGTTCACCAAGAATAGCATATGCATCCATGAAAGGGGAGCATCGTGGCGGACTTTTTGAGGAAAGCGCGTCATGTTGTCCAGCCTTGTCGCGCCGCGGCTCCTGTACGAAAGGAGAATGCATATTCAGCGCCGGAGGCGTCTTTTCTTCCATATATCCATAGCCTGCGTGTGCGCGGCCTCGCCCCGCGCCTGTGGCGCGTTCTGCGCCGCGCCAAAGCTGTGACGGGCGCAAGTTGACTTCGTCCGTCCTTTGTATGTTATTCTTGGCGGGTGTGTTGTGTGTTCGGAAAATGGGGCCGGAGCGATGCCGATTTTTCCGGGCCTTGCGCCAAGGTGGCGCGCTGTGGTGAATGCTGTTGTTCTGGCTGTTTGGCAGGGGGATGCATGACAAAGTCCGGTCAGCAGGGAGCTTGTGGCGCCGCCGCGCAGCAGTGGCAGCTGGTTGTGGAGCAGATGCCAGCGCCGGTCTGTGTGGTGGATGCCCAAAACTGGCGCATTGAGTACGCCAACCCGGCGGCCAAGGCGGCCTTTGGCGGCGAGTGTGTTGGCAGTCGGCTCGACGAGGTTCTTGGTGCCCACCGCGCCGCTGACATGCTGCGGGCGTGGAGCGAAGGCGATGACCAAACCGGCGTATCGTGGCGCTTTGCCGTTGGCGGCGAGACCTTTGTCTTTACCGCCGCCCAAAGCACATGCCCGGATGGCCGGACGGTTTTGATCGTGACAGCCGTTCCCGCCCCGGAGGAGCAGGTGTGCGAGGATTCTGATTCGCCGGAAGCGGAGCAGGCGCGGCTGTTTGCCATGGCTGTCGACGCCGTGAAGGATGGCGTGTGGGACTGGCATCTGCCGTCGGGCAGAGCGTTTTTTAGCCCGCGCTACAACACTATGCTGGGGTATGAACCTGGCGAATTGGAGCCGACGTACGAGACGTGGAGCGGCCTGCTGCATCCGGACGACAGGGAACGCGCGCAGCGGGAGGTTAAGGCCCACATTGCGGCGTCCAGAGCGTATGATGTGGAATTTCGCATGCGGACCAAGTCCGGCGACTGGAAATGGATTCAGGCGCGCGGCAGGGTGGTGGAGGTGGACGACACCGGGGCCGTGGTGCGCATGGTTGGCACGCATAGCGATATTTCGGAGCGGAAGGCCGCAGAACTGGCCCTGAAGGAATCCGAGCATCTGTTTGCGCTGTTTATGGATCAGCTTCCCGCCCTTGTCTTCATGCAGGACGAAGACATACGCCTGACGTACGCCAACGCCTTTTTCCGCGAAGCAACGGGGATAGACGACCCCACGGGGCTGACCCCGTCGCAGTACTATCCCGAGGACGTAGGCCGTGAACTGGAGGCGCAGTCCCGCCGCGTCCTTGCTGGCGAGAGCATCCGCGGGCAAAAGCGCTTGACCACGCGGGAGGGGGTGTCCTTCGTCCATCAGGTGGTCAAGTTTCTCATCGAGCGGGACGGCCGCCCGCCACTGGTGGGCGGCGTGGCGTGGGACATAACGGACATGGTCGCCCTTGCCGAACTCATGCGCGAGGTGAATGCCGCGCCGGGGTTGGATGAGATGGTGAGTGCCATCCTGCGTTGCGTGAGCGATTCGTTTTCCGTGCCGTTTGTGATGATTCTCCTCAAGGAAAATGGCGCGTTTGTCCCGCGTGGAATGCATGGCTTCAGCCTCTCCCCCGACGCCGCGTCCGAGATTTTGCAGCAGGATGGTTTGTGTCCGTGCCTTGCCGAGGCGGCGCGGGGCACGCCCGCGTTTATCAATGATGTGCCGTCAACACAGGATTGTACGGGAATGCTCTGCGCGCGCGAGGGGATTGTCTCGCAGGCGTCGCTGCCTCTTATGGAGCAGGGCGAGGTCATTGGCGTATTGGGTGTTGGAAGCGGCGTTCCCCGCGATTTTGCGGCAAAGCGCGACACTCTTGAGTCCCTTGCCCTTGTGGTGACCCTTGGCCTCAAGCGTGCGTTTATGTTTGAGGAACAGGTGAAGCTGGCGGACAAGTTGGACGCCAAGGTTGCCGAACGGACGCAGACTCTGGGGGCCGTGAACCGCGAGCTTTTGGCGAGTTTGGATTTGCTGGAAAAGGCGCGTGTTGAAAATCGCTTTAACCAGCAGCGGCTGGAGGCGCTGGTGGAGCTGGCGCGCATGGAGACGGCCTCGGCGCAGGATATTGCGGACTACGCGCTGGAGCAGGCCGTGAGCATGACGCGCAGCCGCATAGGCTATCTGCACTTTGTGGATGAGGAGAGCGGCATAATCAACCTGCACTCATGGTCCCAAAAGACCCGCGAGCAGTGCTCCATGGATATGAACGAGCACTATTCCCTCGACCACGCCGGAATATGGGCGGACTGCGTGCGTAAGCGAAAGCCCGTGGTGCACAATGATTATCCCGCCGCGCTGCACCGGAATGGCTATCCTGAAGGGCATATCCCCGTTACCCGGCATATGAGTGTGCCCGTTATTGTTGGCGGGCGTGTGGTGGCGGTGGCTGGTGTCGGCAACAAGGACGTGCACTATACGCCCTCGGACGTGAACCAACTGTTCTTGTTTGCGGATTCGCTCTTTCGCATTATCCACCGCAAAAAGAGCGAGATGGCCCTCCAGCAGGCCAAGCGCGAGGCCGAAGAGGCCAACGCCGCCAAGAGCGAATTTCTCGCCAAGATGAGCCACGAGATACGCACTCCCATGAATGCCATCCTCGGCATGGCGGAAAACGTGCTGCATACGCCGCTGAATGCGGAGCAGCGGCGGATGATGGACATCCTCAAGCGCTCCGCCGGGTCGCTACGGGGCATCATTGACGACATCCTCGACATATCGCGCATTGAGGCGCGGCGGCTGGTCCTTGCGGATGCGGATTTTTCCCTTGAGGACGAATTGCGCGAGGTCACGGACGCGTACCGCACGCTCTTTGACAACAGGGGCCTCAGGCTGGCCGTGAAGGCGGAGTGCTCCGCCGCCCCTGTGGTCCGTGGCGACGCGGTACGCTTTCGGCAGATTCTGTCCAACCTGTTGGGCAATGCCCTCAAGTTCACCACGCACGGTGGCGTCACGGTGGTGCTGGCCTCGTCCGAGTCCGCAAGCGGCGAGGATGTGCACGTGGTGCTGGAGGTTCGCGACACGGGCATCGGCATTCCAAAGCACCATCTGGAAACCCTCTTTGATGCCTTTGTGCAGGTCCGCAGCGATACCTCGGCGGCGCGCGAGGGGGCGGGGCTGGGTCTTGCCATCGTCAAGGAGCTGGTGACCATGATGCGCGGCACTATCGACGTGGACAGCACGCTGGGCGACGGTACCGCGTTCACTTGCTCCCTGCTTTTGCCCAAGGGCGATGAGGGGGCGGTCCAGGCGCGGCAGGCGGCAAAGCCTGCGTCACAGGATGAGCCGCCGGTGACCGGACTGCATATCCTCCTTGCCGAGGATAACGAGGAAAATGTGCAGGTGGCGGGGCTGTTTCTCCAGCGCCTCGGGCATACGTGGGATGTTGCCTGCGACGGAGCACAGGCGCTGACGCTGCTCACGGAGCGCGCCTACGATGTGGTGCTGATGGACCTTGAGATGCCCGTGATGGATGGGCTGGAGGCCACCCGCCGCCTTCGCGCAGGGGAGGCGGGCGAGGCCGCGCGCACCGTGCCTGTTGTCGCGCTGACGGCCCACGCCGTTTCCGGCTACGAAGAAAAGGCCCGCGAGGCCGGGATGGACCACTTTTTGACCAAGCCCATGAACTTTCGGGAGTTTGACGCGGCGCTGCGCCTTGCTGCGCCACATGAGGACGCGGCCAAGAAGGGTGCGGTTATCGACCGCGAGGCTGTGCTCTCGCACCTTGATGGCAACGAGGTGCTCCTTGGGGAGTTGATTGAAATCTTCCTGCGGAATATGCCCCCGCGCCTTGCGGCGCTGCATGCCGCCTGCCGCGCGCGCGATGTTGAGGACGCCCTGCGGGCGGCGCATTCCCTTAAGGGCAACGCCGCGACCATTGGTGCGGGGCGTCTTGCGGAGTTGGCGGAGAGGGCGTCGGGGCTTATCCGGGACGAACAATGGGGAGAGTTGGAAACCGTTTTGCCGCAGCTTACCGAGTGCTTTAGCCATGTCCAGCTGAGCCTGCGGGAGGAAATGTGAGGGCAGGATGGGGTACGTTCTCATCGTCGATGACGACGAACTCATAGGGCATCAGCTGTCACGCACTGTGGAGCAGATGGGCTGTACGCCATTTTGGGTGCAGACGCTGGCCCATGGGGAGCGCGAGGTGCTGCGCGGCGTGTATGATGTGGTGCTGCTTGATGTGTCGCTTCCCGATGGCAATGGGCTGGAGGCGCTGCCCCGTTGGGTTGAGTTGCCTGCCGCACCCGAGGTGGTCATCATCACGTCTGCGGAGGGCGGCCGCGCGGCGGAGCAGGCCATGACCAGCGGCGCGTGGGACTATCTCCGCAAGCCCGTGGACCTTGCTGAATTGCGCCTGACGGTGCTGCGTGCGTTAACCTACAAGGCATCCAAAACGGCGCGGCGCAGCAGTGCGGCCTTTGGGCGCGATGCCATTATTGGCTCCAGCCCGCGACTGCTTGCCTGCATAGAGCGCGCGGCAGAGGCCGCCAGCGGCGACGCCGCCGTGCTGCTGCTTGGCGCAACCGGGACGGGAAAGGAGCTGTTTGCCCGCGCCATCCACGACAATAGCGCGCGGGCAAATGGGCCGTTTGTTACTGTGGACTGCGCCGCGCTGCCGCCAACCTTGGTGGAGAGTACGCTGTTTGGCCACGCGCGGGGCGCATTTACCGGAGCGCAGGAGCCACGGGAAGGGTTGGTGGCGCAGGCGGACGGCGGAACGCTGTTTTTAGACGAGGTGGGCGATTTGCCCATTGATGTACAGCGTCTGTTCCTGCGCGTGTTGCAGGAGCGCCGCTTTTTGCCCGTGGGGTCAGATTTGGAGCGGCGGAGTGATTTTCGTCTTATTGCCGCCACCAATCAGGACATGGACGCGCTTGTGAGCGCGGGGCGTTTTCGGGCCGATGTGCTGTTTCGCATACAGGGATTTGTTCTGGCCTTGCCGCCTCTTACGGAGCGCGAAGGCGATATTGAAGACCTTGCCGTGCACTGGTGCGCCGAGTTTTGCCGCCGCGCCGGGGTGGATGTAAAGGGGCTGTCGCGCGCCTTCATTGCGTGCCTTTCGGCGTACCATTGGCCCGGAAATGTGCGCGAATTGGTCCAAACTGTGGAGCGGGCGGTCTCCGCCGCGTATGATGCGCCCCAGCGTCGCCCGCAGCACCTGCCGAGGCCCCTCCGCGCGGCCGTGGCGGGCAGGATGCATGGCGCGGAGCAGGAAAATGGCGGGCAACACGTTGCCGAACGCGGCGCATTGCCCCTGTTTGCGGAATTTCGGCGCGAGATAGTTACCCGGGGAGAGAAGGACTACCTGCGCATGCTTGTGGACGAGGCGCAAGGTTCGCTTGAACGGGCGCTTGCCCTTTCCGGGCTATCCAAGACCCGGCTTTATGAACTGCTCCGCGCGCACGGCTTGCGGCTGCGCCCTTAGCCCGGCGTAGTGCTGCCCTCCGCCGTGGGAGTGGTGCGTCATGGCGATACGTCTTTCCGATTGGAAAGTGCAGTCTTCCGGTTTTTTCGGAGTGTGTGCGATTTTCTCGTCCGTTTCCGTTTTTATCGCACTTTCGTCACGGGAATGAAACATTGTGGAAGGCGCGTCACACACGCAAGAGGTTGGCTTTTCAGCAGGTGTTGAAATGTACCGTGGCTATGAAAAATGGCATCGTTGTTGCTCCTGTAAAGATGATTGGCCCGCAGTGCATACAAGAGGGGCCCGCACCATTGTGGCGCGGATGAGCTTCAAGGAAAACTGCAGATTGTAGAAGAATGCACCGCCGGCCATTACCCTTGGGAGGGGATTATGCTCAAGGATTTGTCGATTTCCAAAAAGGTAACAGGTGGTTTTGCCGTCGTTCTTGCCCTGATGGTCGTCATGGGCGTTGTGGCATTGCAAGGGCTTGAACACGGGGCCAAGGGCTTTGAAACCTACAGAAACTGGGCGCGGAATTCCAACCTCTCCAGCGAGGTGCGCGACCACTTGGTCAACGCGCGCCTTGCTATGAAGGACTATGGCCGTGGCGAGGATGAGGTTTTGCCGGCGTTCAGAGAAAACTGGGCGGATATGAACGAGCATCTTGAAGAGGCCCGTGAACGCATCGCGAGCCCGGAGCGCGTTCGCCTGCTGAAGGAATTCGAGGCGTTGGCCAAGCAGTACACCGCATCTGTGGAGCGCATGACCAATGCCGCGACCCAAGGCGAGCGAGAAGAGATTCTTCACGGCAGTTTGGATGCTCTTGGCCCTCAGCTCCTTGACCGCATTGAGCAAATTCAGACCAGCTATGTGAAGAATCAGGATGCCCTGGGGCCTGTTCTGCAGACGCAGAATAGCCGCACCGTCACCCTTGCGACAAGCACAGGCATCGCGGCACTGGTTATCGGCGTTCTGTTTGCCGTGATGATTTCCCTCGCCATCACGCGGCCCCTGCGCAAGTCCCTTGCGTTTGCCGAGGCCGTGGCCAAGGGCGATTTTCAGGCGCACCTTGATGTGGACCAAAAGGACGAGACCGGCCGCATTGCCGCCGCTATTCGTGACATTGCAGGCATTGTAGGTGGCGTGACCGAAAAAATGGACGTGATGATGCAAGAGGTCTCGCACGGGAAGCTGCATACGCGCACAGATGCCAGTGGCTATTCCGGCGGATTTAAGCAGCTTGTGGACGGAGTGAACAGGCTTGCGGATCGCCTTGTGGGGCTTATTGATGATCTGCCGCTTCCGGTTATGGCCATCGACAAAAACTACAACGTTCTCTTCATGAACGAAGTTGGTATCGGCCTTGGCAATGCGGAGCGCGGCGATGTGGAAGGGCGGAAGTGTTACGACTTCTTCAAAACGTCCGACTGCAAAACAGCCAAGTGCTCCTGCACCCGCGCCATGGATTCGTTGGAGTCCGCAACATCGGAAACTGACGCGCACCCTGGCGGCAATGACCTTGAGATTCAGTACAGCGCATCACCCATCTTGGATGACGACGGCAACGTGGTCGGCGCCTTTGAGGTTGTGGTGGACCAGACGGATATTGTGGAGGCCTATAGGCGTATGGAAAACATTGCAGGCCGTGCGCAGACCATTTCCTCCCGTATGTCCGAACAGGCCGAGGAGCTTGCCGTGCAGGTGCGGCAGGTGACCGAGGGCGCGATGACCCAGCGCGACAGAATGACTGAGACCGCAACGGCCATGGAGCAGATGAATTCCACGGTTTTGGAAGTGGCGCAGAACGCCAGCTACACGGCGGAGAGCACAGGCAAGGCCCGCGAGCACGCCGAGGGCGGCGCAAACGTTGTTGGCGATGCGGTGTCTGCCATTAAGGAAGTGCACGAATCCGCCTCGCAGCTGCAGGAGAGCATGCGCTCCCTTGGCCAGCAGGCCGAAGCTATCGGTCAGGTGATGAACGTGATTACCGACATTGCGGACCAGACCAACCTGTTGGCCCTGAACGCAGCCATTGAGGCCGCCCGCGCAGGCGATGCCGGGCGCGGGTTTGCCGTGGTGGCAGACGAGGTGCGCAAGCTGGCCGAAAAGACCATGAGCGCAACCCACGAGGTTGGCGTCAGTATCAGCGCCATTCAGGACTCAGCGCGCCTGAATGCGGCCAGCATGGACCGGGCTGTGACCAGTGTGGACCGGGCAACAAAGTTGGCCGGCGAGTCCGGAGACGCCCTGACGCGCATTGTGGAACTGGTGGTGGATTCCTCCAGACAGGTGGACGGCATCGCCACGGCCAGCGAGGAGCAGTCCTCGGCCAGCGAGCAGATCAATCAGGCCATTGAGGAAGTCTCAACCATTGTGAATCAGACCGCAGACGGCATGTCGCAGTCCTCACGCGCCTTGGAGAGTCTGGCGAACATGTCCGGCGAGCTGAATGACCTCATCGCCGAACTGCGCACAAACGGTAAGAATTAGCCGCGCTCTTGGCGGCATCCCTTCCCCTTCCCGCACCCGCGCGGAGGGTGGTGCATGGGCGCCGCCCTCCGCCGGGCAAGCGGCCCACGAAGATCTTGCAGGATGATGCATATGGCAGATTGTACCCCCCATATATCCATGAGCCGGTTCCTCGTTATTGATGATGACGAGATGAGCCGCCACCTTTTGGTCGCGGTACTCACGTCCCTTGGGGGCACGGTGCATGCCGTCCCCGAAGACCATGACATTCCCGAAAGCATACCTGAGGATGTGGACATTATTGTGATGGATGCCGCTATCGCCAGCGCGAAGCGGGAGCACATTGTGGAGCATCTCCGTCATAAGGGGGCGCACAACGGGGACCATAACGGGGAGCAAACCGGGGAGAATGAGGAGGAATGCGACGTTATCCATTCCCCGGGCCTTTTTATCACGACGGCTGTTGTGGATGACGAAACCCTGCGTCAGGCACTTGCCCTTGGTGCGGAAGCCGTGCTGCAAAAACCGGTGAACAAAACCGAAATGTCGCTCCGCATAGACGCCGCTCTCAAGCGGCGGGCGGAGCAGATGGAACTGCTTTGCCTGCGCGGTGAGTGCGAGTCCCTCCGCCGCCGCGTGCAGGAATTGGAGGACCAGCCCCGCGCGGCGGACCCAGCTTTGCCTCAGCCGTCCCCTGCCCACCGTGTCTCTATGGGGCCTTGGGCGCCCGAGGGGCATGAGCTGCCCGAGTCCTATGCGCGCTCGCTGGAGCAGGAGCGCCAGCGCTACAGCGCCATCCTTGCCTCATTGGACACGGGACTGACGCTTATCGGGCCGGATATGCGCATTGAATGGGTCAACGATCATGTCCGCGCCATGTTTCCGAGTCGTCAGCCGGAAGGCGAGCTGTGCTATCGCTTTTATTACGGCATGGAAAAACCGTGTGCGACCTGCGGCGTCCGCGAGGTATTCCGCACCGGTGAACCAACGACATTTGAGCGCTATTCTCCGGAAACGGAGCAGTGGTTTTCCGTGTATTCCGCCCCGGTTTTTGACAAAGGGCAGCAGGTGACCCGTGTGCTGGAGGGCGTGACGGACATCACCGAGCGCAAGCATCACGAACAGCGTCTCCTTTCGGCACTGCACAAGCACGAGCAGTTGGCGTTTATCCTGAACAATAGCCCCCTGTACGCCTTTGTGTGGAAAAACGAGCCGGGCTGGCCTGTTGAGTTTGTGTCGGACAACATCACAGACCTTGGCTATGCTCCGGAGGACTTTCTGGGCGGACACATTGCCTACGCCGACATTCTGCATCCCGAGGATGTGGACCGCGTGGCCGCGGAAATCCGCCAGCATAGCGAGGCGAAGCGCTCCGAATTTAAGCAGGAATACCGTCTCGTCTCACGCGACGGAGATATGCGCTGGATGGAGGATATGACGTGGATAATCCGCGATGAGCAGGGCGAGATAACGCATTTTCATGGTATTTTATATGATGTCTCCCGCCGCAAGCGCGATGAAACCCAGCTGCGCAAGCTCTGGCGCTCCGTTGAAAACAGCCCCACCACCGTGGTCATTACCGATACGCGGGGCATTATTGAGTATGTGAATCCCGCTTTCACCACGGCAACGGGCTATTCCCGCGAGGAAGCCCTCGGGCAGACCACGGGCATCCTGCGCTCCAGCGTGCACGACGACGCCTTCTACGCCGAGCTGTGGACGACGATATCCGCCGGGCAAACGTGGCGCGGTGAGATTTGCAACAAGCGCAAGGACGGCACCCTCTTTTGGGAGCAGGCGTCCATTTCACCTGTGGTGGACGACGCAGGGAGCGTCACCCACTATGTGGCGGTCAAGGAGGACATCTCCGACAAGAAGGACTTTGAGCGGCTGAAGCAGGACGTGGAGCGCATTATGCGTCACGACCTCAAAACCCCGCTCAATACCCTCATCGGCCTGCCGCAGGTGCTGACGATGGACGAGAACCTCACCGAGGAGCAACTTGAAATCGTCCGCGCCATTGAGGACTCCGGCAAACGTATGCTGCATATGCTGGATATTTCCGTGGACCTGCTCAAGATGGAAATGGGCGAGTACGAGTACATTCCCGGCGACGTGGATATCCTCGCCGTTATCCGCAAGCTGCTCGGCCAGTCGCACCACAAGCTGGTGGTGAAGCAGTTGGAGGTCAACGTGCAGTTGGACGGCGCGCCCGTCACGCCCGCCATGCGCCTGTATGCCTGTGGTGAAGAGCGCCTCGTCTACACAATGTTCTCCAACCTGCTGGACAACGCCATAGAGGCCTCACCCCGGCAGGGGGCCATCTCAATCAGCATTACGCAGGGGCAGGAGATACTTACCGCTGTTGTCCGCAATAGCGGCGCCGTGGCGCAGGAAGTGCGCACGCATTTCTTCGAAAAGTTCAAAACATACGGCAAAACAGGCGGCACAGGGCTTGGGACCTATTCCGCCAGGCTCATGGCCGACGCCATGCAGTATGACATCGCTATGGAAACGTCCGACACAACCGATGAAACATGGCTTACGATAACGATGCCCGCATCCTGCGCTGGCTTCATTGAGGGCTGACCATGACCACACACAGCCATACCATCCTTGTGCTGGATGACGAACCGCACAACGTTTTGCTGCTTCGGGAGCTGCTGCGGAAGCAGGGCCACGAGGTGGTCGGCACAAGCTCGCCTATTGAGGCGCTCCAGATTGTGGACCGCTCCTTTGACCTTGTGCTGTCCGACGTCATGATGCCGGAGATGAACGGATTTCAGTTTGTGGAGCAGTTGCGCGGCAATCCGGAGACTGAGGACATCCCCGTCATCATTGTGACTACGCTGTCCGACAAGCCGGACCGGCTTCGCGCTGTGCAGTCTGGCGCCAATGACTTCATCACCAAGCCCGTGGATGCCTTTGAACTGGAGGTCCGCACGGCCTCCATGCTGCGGCAGAAGCGCCAGCAGGACGAGATTAAGCTCTTTCAGCAGGACCTTGCGGGCATGGTGGAGGAACGCACCGCCGACCTGCAACGCACGCTGAATCAACTGCATACGTCGCATATTGAGAGCATTCTGCATCTTGCCGCCGCCGCGGAATACAAGGACGAGGACACCAGCACCCACATCAAGCGCATGAGCCGTTATTCCGCGCTTATCGCCAAGAGCTTGGGGCAGGATGACCATTATGTGGACCTTATCCTCAGGGCCAGCCCCATGCACGACGTGGGCAAAATCGGCATTCCGGACGACATTTTGCTCAAGCCCGGACCGCTGACGGCGCAGGAGTGGGAAACGATGAAGACGCACACCACCATCGGCGGCAAGATTCTTGGTGCGGGCAGTTCGGAGTATATGCTCATCGGCACCAGCATTGCCCTGACCCACCATGAAAAGTGGAACGGCACCGGCTATCCGGCGGGGTTGGCCGGGGAGGATATCCCTCTGTGCGGGCTTATTTGCGCGGTGGCGGATGTGTTTGATGCGCTGACCAGCAAGCGCCCCTACAAGGACGCCTTCCCCGAGGACAAAGCCTTGAGCATTCTGCGCGAGGGCAGGGGAGTGCACTTTTCACCGCGGGTGCTGGACGCCTT
>NZ_JBUDSW010000045.1:0-17170 GCF_054921475.1 Desulfobaculum sp.
TTATGTACAATGACATTGCCGAGCACGGCGGCGTGCCCATCATGGGGCAGACCGGGCACTCCCTCATCAAAGCCCGCATGCAGGAAACCGGCGCGCAGCTGGCCGGCGAAATGAGCGGCCACATGTTTTTTGCCGACCGCTACTACGGCTTTGACGACGGCTGCTACGCGGCCCAGCGCATCGTGGAAATCATGAGCGAGAAGCCCGGCGTGCCCATCAGCACCTACCTCAGCGACTGGCCCAAGACCTACAACACCCCGGAAATCCGCAAGGACTGCCCCGACGCCATCAAGTTTGACGTGGTGCGCCGCGCGCAGGACTACTTCCGGGAAAAGTATGATATCATCGACGTTGACGGCGTCCGCATCACTTTCCCGGACGGATGGGCCCTGCTGCGCGCTTCCAACACGCAGCCCGTGCTCGTCCTGCGCTTTGAGGCGCAGTCGCCAGAGCGTCTGGAAGAAATCCGCAAGGTCATCGAGGTTCCGCTCGCCGAGTGGATTGCCGAAATGGCCTAACTCCGACCGAACCCATGCCGCCGGGGCATACGACCCGGCGGCATGGTGGAGCCACGCACCATGAAGATACTCCGTGCCAGCCATATGGAACGCTGCATCGGGTGCCATTCCTGCTCTCTCGCCTGTTCCCGTCTCGTCCACAGCAGCCTGTCCTGGTCCCGTGCGGGCATCCGCATCGGCTCGGCAGGCGGCCTCACCACCGGATTTGAAGCCCGCTACTGTCTTGCCTGCGACCCGGCACCATGCGCCATTGCCTGCCCCACCGGGGCCTTTAGCCAACGCAAGGACGGCGGCGTCAAGGTCAAGCGCGAGCTGTGCATCCGCTGCGGCGAATGCGCGGCCGCCTGCCCCGTGGACGCCATTGCCATGAGCGACGAGGACGGCCTGCCCTACGTCTGCATCCACTGCGGGCGGTGCGTCCCCTTCTGTCCGCACGACTGTTTGGAGCTTGTGGACGCGGGAACGCCGCAGCCCTCCTCCGCCACCCCAAGCCGCAGGGAGGCGTCCGATGAGTGACCGCATGTTCCACATCCTGCACGTGAATCTGGACACCGGAAAGGGCAAGCGCTCGGACTTTGCCCCGGTCAGCGAAACCCTTGGCGGGTCCGGCCTTGCCGCCGCGCTGTTTGAGCACTTCGGCAGTCCGGACCACCCGGCGGAGCATCCCTCCCAGCCCCTTATCTTTGCCATTGGCCCGCTGACGGGCATGTTCCCGCTGATGAGCAAAGTGGTGTGCGCCTTCAAATCGCCCTACAACGACGAATACGCCGAATCCCACGCGGGCGGACGCCTTGCGCTGTCCATGCGCTTTGCGGGGTACGACGCCATTGTCGTCACGGGCAAGGCAAAGGAGCTGTCCTTCCTCACCGTGGGCGGACGGAAAATCGACGTGGAAAACGTGGAATACCTGCGCGGGCGCGACGTGTTCAGCACCGGCAAGTACCTGCGCAAGCGCCGCCCCACCCACGGGCACGGTAGCATCATCCGCATCGGTCCCGCCGGGGAAAACGGCGTTGCCTACGCCTGCATCAATGTGGACTCCTTCCGCCACTTTGGCCGCCTTGGCTCCGGTGCGGTGATGGGCTTTAAAAACCTCAAAGGACTCGCCGTCATCGGTGACCGCGAACTCGATTTGCCCGGCGGCAAGGACTACAAGGACCTGTTCAAAGACATCTACACGGAAGTCACGGACTCCGGGATGATGAGCAAGTACCACAACCTTGGCACTGCCGAGAACCTGCTCGCCCTCAATGAACTCAAGGCCCTGCCGTGGGACAACCTGCGCAAGACCACCCGCCCGGAAATCGACGGCATCTCCGGCGAGCGCTTTGCCGAACAGCTCCTGCTGCGGCAGACGGCCTGCGCCGGGTGTCCGGTGGGCTGCATCCACATCGGCCTGCTGCGCGAAAAATTTGCCGACGAAAATGAATACCTCTACCGGCAGGTCTCCTACGACTACGAGCCTATTTTTGCCTGCGGGTCCATGCTGGGGCTGACCTCGGCGTCCGACGTGCTGGCCATTCTCGACGAGTGCGAGCGCCAAGGGCTGGACGTGATGAGCGCGGGCGTGGCGCTGGCGTGGGCCGCCGAAGCGCTGGACAAAGGTCTCATTAGTCAGGAGGACACCATCGTCCCCCTCGTCAGCGGCACAAAAAGCGGCTTCATCGACGCCGTGCCCCTGCTGGGCAGCCGCGCCAACGAATTCTACGCCCGCCTTGGGCAGGGCGCGCTGGCCGCGGCCAAGCACTACGGCGGCGAAGAGTTCGCCTGCGTCCTCGGGCAGGAGATGGCGGGCTACGCCACGGGCGAAGTGTATTTTGTTTCGCAGGCGCTGGGCTTTCGGCATTCGCACCTCGACAGCGGCGCGTACTCCTATGACCAAAAGGCCAAACCCGGCGAGCAGGACGCCGACGACGCCGTCGCCTTCATGATTGAGGACGAGCGCAAACGCGTGATGCTGACGGGCATGGTGTCCTGCCTGTTTGCGCGCAAGGTCTACAGCACAGAGCGCCTGCAGCAGGCGCTGACCTCCGTGGGCCTTGCGGACGCGGCTGACCGCCTGGACGACCTCGCGCGCGAGATGCAAATCCTGCGCTGGCGGCACAAGCTGGCCTGCGGCTTCGACCCGCGCGCCGTGAAAATCCCCCGCCGTTTTCTTGAGGTCGTCACCTGGAAGGGCGGCATGGACGAAGCCTATCTGAATGAAATCAAGGAGAAATACGCCGCGGCGATACTGGACCTCGCCAACTCCGCAGAGTAACCTGCGCTTTCGACTTCCCATAGACCCTCGACGCGACAAGGATTCACGTGCGTAGAAGACTACTGCTTATCACTCTGGCGCTGGCGCTCTTGGCTGGTGGGGCCTTTCTTTGGTTCTCCGGCAACAGCGGCGGCGCCATTACCGTGCTGAAGACTGACACCGTCCGCAAAGGACAAGTGCGCAAACAGCTGGACGCCACCGGCATCGTCAAGGCGCAGGTGGGTGCCATTGTCAAAATTGGCGCGCAGGCCACCGGGCGCATCACCAGCATGCGCGTGAAAGTGGGCGACGCCGTCACCAAAGGCGACCTGATCGCCATCATCGACGACCGCGAACTCAACGCCACGCAAACCGAAGCCACGGCGCGCCTTGAGCGCACCCAGGCCGAGCTGGACCGCGTGCGCACGGTCTACCCCCTGCAAATTACCGAGGCCGAGGCCGATTACGCCGCCGCCGAAGCAGAAGCCGACTACGCCATCCAGAATCTGGAGCGGCAAGAACGCCTGTACGCCAAAAACCTCATCGCCCGCGATACGCTGGACAGCGCCGTCCAAAGCGCGGACGTGAAGGGCAACCAACTGCGCGCCCGCAAGGCCGCCCTCGCCCGCCTGCGCAAGGAATTCATCAAGGAGCGGCGCAAGGCCGAAAAGGCCGTGCAGGAAGCCCGCGCCAATCTGGACTCCATCCGCACGCGCCTGTCCTACACCCGCATCAAAAGCCCCATCACCGGCGTGGTGAGCAAAGTCACCGCACAGGAAGGCGAAACCGTGGTCTCGGGCCTGCAGGTGACGAACCTCATCACCGTGCTGGACCCAACGCGCCTTGAAATGTGGATTTACGTGGATGAAACGGACATCGGGCAGGTGAAGCAGGGCATGCCCGTGGAATTCCTTGTGGACGCCTATCCGGACACGGTCTTCAACGGCAGCATCGACCAAATCTACCCGGAGCCAGAGGTCCGCGACAACATCGTGTACTATCAGGCCCTCGTCACCCTTGGCAGCGACACGGCCCTGAGCCTGCGCCCGGAGATGACCACCCAGTGTCGCATCATCGTGCAGACCAAGGACGACGTCCTCTCCCTGCCCAACAGCGCCATCAAGTGGGTGAGCGGCGAGCAGGCGGTATACGTGGTGGACAAGGGCGAAACGCGGCGCACCTCGCCGACCTTCGGCCTCGCCGGAAGCCAGCGGACGGAAGTTCTTGAGGGCCTCAGCGACGGCGACACCGTCGCCACCCAGCTGGTGCTGCCCGGCGCCAAAAAGAAAAAGGCGTCCAAGTAGATGACAGACGCCCCGCTTATCCAGCTTGACGACATCCGGCGCGACTACACGCAAGGGGATATGGTCACAAACGTCCTCAAGGGCGTGTCCCTGACCATTGACCACGGCGATTTTGTGGCGCTGCAGGGGACGTCCGGCTCCGGCAAGTCCACCCTGCTGCATATCCTCGGTCTGCTGGACCGCCCCTCCTCGGGGCGCTACCTGCTCGACGGCTCCAACGTGGCGAACATGGACGACGATGAAGCCAGTGGTCTGCGCGGCACGCGCTTTGGCTTCGTCTTTCAAAGCTTTTACCTCATCCCCTACGCCTCGGCCCTTGAAAACGTCATCCTGCCCGGCCTGTACGGCGACACCTCGCGCCGCGAACTCACGGCGCGGGCGCATGAGCTTTTGGGCCTTGTAGGACTTGAGGACCGGGCCTCATTCCGTCCGTCCCAGCTCTCCGGCGGCCAACAGCAGCGTGTGGCCCTGGCCCGCGCCCTCATCAACGGCCCGGCGGTCATCTTTGCCGACGAGCCGACAGGCCAGCTGGACTCCGCCACCAGCACGGAAATCATGGACCTGCTCTCCCGCATCAACCAGCAGGGGACCACTGTCGTCATGGTGACCCACGACGAGGACACAGCACGCCATGCCTCAACACGCATCCTCCTTGCGGACGGCCAGATTGCGTCCAACCTGTAGGGCCTGCCGCCAGCTGTACCGCGCCCTCGGCTTTGCCGCGGAAGCCGTGTGGGCCTACAAACTGCGCAGTGCGTTTGTGGTCTCCGCCATCGCCCTTGGCATAGCGGCGCTGACCATCATCGTCACGGCTATTGACGGCGCGGAGCGGCGCACCATGGAAATCATGGAAATGTTCGGCCCGGACGCGGCCTTCATCCTTGGCGGCGACATCCGCAGCCGCGCCGTGGGCAAGCGCACCCTCACCCTGTCGTGGACGGACGTACGCCGCCTGCGCGAGTCCCTGCCCGGCGCGTATCTGGTGGTGCCCATGCGCGGCAAAGGCAACATCACGGCCAAGTCCGGCAACAAGAATATGCAAGTGCCCGTGGTCGTCGGCGCCACTGAGGGCTACTCCGAGGTCTGGAACTGGCCGCTGGCCGCCGGACGCGACTTCTCCAAAGAGGACGTAACGCGCGGGGCCAAGGTCGGCCTTATAGGCGAGGCTGTTTCGCAGGAGCTGTTTGGCGACGAATCACCCATCGGCAAGGTAGTGTTTTTGGACGACCTGCCCGTCCAAATCATCGGGCGGCTGTCGTACCGGGGCTTCACGGGCGGGCGCGGCAATATTGACGAGCGCATGGTCCTGCCCCTGACCACCCTGACCCAGCGCTTCAACATGGACCGCAAATACTTCCGCGCCATCCGCGTCAAATTCCACGACCCGGAGCACATGAGCGCCCACGTGGAGAACCTGCGCTCCTTTTTGCGGCACCTGCACGGCCTGCGCGCCGATGAGCCGGACGACTTCACCATCCTTACCGCGGACGAAATTCTCAAGTTCATCAGCATCCTCAAGGGCGGACTGGTGGCCTTTTTGGGCGTCACCGCCGCTGTGGCCATGCTGGTGGGCGGTTTTGTCCTTGCCAACCTGTTTTATATCAGCGTCAGCGAGCGCATCACGGAGATTGGCCTGCGCAAGGCCCTTGGGGCGTCCTCGTGGGTGCTGACGGCGCAATTCCTCATGGAGGCGCTGCTGCTCACCTGCGCCGGGGCGCTCATTGGCATGGCCCTTGGCATGGGCCTTGGACAAACGCTGTCCCGCCTTGGCATTTTGGAGATCCAGTTCTCGGCCAAGGTCTTTGTGCTGGCGCTCCTCTCCGCGTCGGCCATTGGCGTGGTGTTCGGCATCCGTCCGGCGCGGCGCGCCGCGCTCATGGACCCGGTTGCCGCCCTGCGCGGCGAGGAAAACTAGACCGCCTGCCGCCTTGACGGCGCAACCACCCTGCGCATACCGTGCGGCATCGTCCACGACGCCCTTATGGCACCGCCCTCCAGCGGGCCGGGCTGCTTCAAGGAGAACCCCATGCGACTCAACATCCTGCCGCCCCAGTCGGAATCGGGCGGCATCCGCTTTCTGCGCATCATGCTCCTCATCTGCGTCTTTCTTGGCGTGGGCTGGCTGTACATGCAGCACTTTGACAGAACCATAGAGGACATCAAATCCCGCAGCACCCTGCAGGACGCCACCGGCCTTATGACCAAGGCGCAAAAGAAACACCTCTACGAGCTCTCCAGCATGTTCGAAGAGGAATTCGGCGTGGAGCTGCGCCTGTCCATTCAGGACGGGCCCGTGGAAATCCCGGCGCTGGACTCCAAGACCATGTTCTTTGGCCTTGATACCGCCAACGAAAAGCTCATCGTCTTCTTCCCGCCGCTGGTGGAGCGCGCCCTTGGGCCGGAATTCATCACCCAGCTGCAAACAACGCACATGGCGCCGTACTTTGCCAGCGACAGCTGGCCCACAGGCCTTATCAAGGCCCTTGCCCTGACGTGGCAGCGGCTCATCGACCTGAACCACACGACGACCCCATAAGGATACAGCATGACCGACACACCAGACGGGCAGACCGTCATCATCCATACCGACGGCTCCGCCCTCGGCAACCCCGGTCCCGGCGGCTGGGGCGCAGTGCTCCGCTTTGGCGACACCAAAAAGGAACTCTCCGGCGGCTTTAGGGAAACCACCAACAACCGCATGGAGCTTACCGCCGTTATCGAGGCGCTCTCCGCCCTGACGCGCCCCTGCGATGTGGAACTGCACTCCGATTCCAAATACTTTCTGGACGCCATCCGGCAAAACTGGATTGGCAACTGGCAAAAGCGCGGGTGGAAAACCGCCGCCAAAAAGCCCGTGAAAAATCAAGACCTGTGGCAGCGCATTCTGCCGCTTATCGCCAAGCACAACATCTCCTACAACTGGGTCAAGGGCCACAGCGGCAACCCGGACAACGAACGCTGTGACGAGCTTGCCAAAGCCGCCGCCCAGCAGTCCGGCCTGCCCGTTGACGAGGGCTACCCCGGCTAACCGCACCCCGCCCCGGCACAAAAAAACGGCCCGGAAGAAGAAGTCCTTCTGGGCCGTTCGTTTTGGTGCTGATGCGATGCCTCAGCTGGCGGCGCGCAGCTGCTGAATAAGGCGCTGCAACTGCTCGGCGCGTCCGGCAATGCCGCGGATGGCTTCTGCCGATTCCGCAGCGCCCTTGGCCGTCTCGTCCGTCACCACGCTAATTTCCTCCACGGAGCCGTTAATCTGCTCGGACGCGGAGGACTGCTCCTCGGCTGCGGTGGCAATGTTCTGCGCCATTTGGGCCGTGCCTTCCACACTCTCCACAATGCCTTCCAGCATCTCTCCGGCTTCGCGGGCATGCTGTACTGTGGCCAGTAGGGCGTCCTCGGCCACGCGGCGCTTGGCCACGGTGCTTTGTACGGATTCCTGCACGCCGGAGATAGCCCGGCCCACTTCCTGCGTGGCGGCCATGGTCTTCTCCGCCAGCTTGCGGACCTCGTCGGCCACCACAGCAAAGCCGCGCCCGGCGTCGCCCGCGCGGGCGGCCTCAATGGCGGCATTCAGGGCCAGCAGGTTCGTCTGGTCCGCAATGTCCGCGATGACGTTCATCACCTCGCCAATGGAGCTGGCCTTTTCGCTCAGGTCATCCATTACGGCGGAAAGTTCCTCGGTGCTGGTCTGCACCTTTGCCACGTCCTTGACGGTATTCTCTACGCGCTGGCGGCCCTCCATGGCGTCCTCGCGGCTCTTGTGCGCCATATCCGCCGCGGAGGCGGAATTGCGCGCCACCTCAAGGATGGACGCCGTCATCTGTTCCATAGCCGTGGCGGTCTGCCCCACGCGCTGCTGCTGCAGCGCCGCGCCCTCGGTGGTCTGCTCCACCTCGGCGGCAAGCTGCGCCGACGCGGCAGACAACGCTTCGGTAATTTCCACAGACTGCTTGGCAACATCGGTAATGGTGCCGAGGAGTTCACGCACCTGCGCTTCGCGCTCATGGGCTTCGTCCATGGCCTTCTGCGCCTTGCTTGCCTGCTGGGCGGCCTCTCCGCTCTTGGCGTGGGCGTCGTCCATAGCCTTGCGGATGCTGGCAACCATCAGTTCCACATCCGCCCGCAGCGCTTCAAATTCGCCGGTAAAGCCCACCTTGGACACCGCCTCGTAATCGCCCTGCGCCACTTTGTCGGAACAGTCCTGCAACGCCGCAAGGGGACGCAGGATGGAGCGTCCAACAAGGTAGATGCACACAATGAGCGCCAACGCCGTGGCCAGCGCCGCCACAACGGACACAATAACGCCCGCCTTGAAGGCCGAATCCTGCCGCGCGGCGGCGTCCTGCGCAATGCTCAGCACCAGCGGCTCCACACTGCGGGCGGCATTGATGAAGGCGGCCCGCTGGTCATTGAGGGCGTGGCGCGTCTTCACCAACTGGGCAAAACTGTTCACATAGGCGTCAAGGTCGCTGGTCAACTGCGAGCGCAGAGCGGAATCAATGTCCACAGAGGCATCAAGCGCCGTGCGCATCTGGCGGACGGCCCCGGCAAATTTCTGCTCCGCCTTTTCGCTGCCCCGGATGATAAAGTCCTTCTCGTAACGGCGCAGCATCAGCTGGCGGTACTGCAACTCCGGCGCGTCCACGCGCGCAAAGGTGTTTTCCATATCATGCACGCTGCGGCGCATCTCGCCGCGCAGGCCCTGATCCTCCGTGAATCCAAGGCGCTCCTCGTACAGAACTGCCGTCTTGAAGCTGCCCTCATAGCTTTCAAGGAAGCTCAGCGCCTTCCCGGCTCGCGCCGCAAAGTCCGGGTCGTTGTGCTGAAGATGGCGCAGCCGCGTGCGCACGCTACCCAGGGCGTCTATGGTCTTGTCCGCCCATTGGCGCTCCATGCGCACAATAAAATTCTTTTCATGCCGCCGCGCCTGAAGCATGGCCGCTCCGGCGCTGCTCGCTTCCTTCTCCAGCAGCATTGTCTGCCGCACACTCCAGCCGCCATACACACTGATGGCGAACACCGCGACCAGCCCAACAAGGGCTATGGCCCCTATGCTGGTCAATTTCATCCGTACAGACATGTCCTCTCTCCCTAACGGACCGAAGAACCTTCGGCCCAATGCAAAATTGTCTGTGAACACTCTATCCGCAGATTGCTCCAGAGCCGTACTGCATATCCCTCAGGCGCAGTATGACTTCAATACGCTCAAGCAAATCTATACAAACAACTTTATCATTTGAAATCAAAAGCTTTTTTGCCGCCGCGCGCATCTTTCTGCCCGGCCACGCACTCGGGACGCAGGCCGCAGCCACGCATCATCTTCCGCTGCATGACGATGATGCAAAACGTGCCCCCGCCTGTGTGAGCGCACGCATTCACTCAGCACAAAAGCGCAACTCTTGCAAGGTGCAACCCCTGCGAAAATAACCGTCATTCGGGGATTTTAAAACATCAACCCCTTGCGCGCCGTGCCTTGGCGGGGCGCGCAGCACATCCGCCGCACAATCCTGCACATTCTGGCACGGCCTTTGCGATATCCCCCTGCGAAGGCAAAAAATGCCTTCCGGGCAATAATCGGTAGTGAAGGAGAACACGTATGAGTTTTTCATCCATGTACGTAGGGACGACGGGCATGAAGTCCCACGGCGAACGCATGGGCAATATCGGCAACAATCTGGCCAATGTGAACACCCTCGCCTACAAGAGCGCGGACGTTCACTTCCAGACGCTGATGAGCCAGTTTGCATCCACGGGGTCCTCCCCGGATGTAAGCATGTCGCAAAAGGGGCTTGGCGTCGGGCTCGGCGGCATCCTGACGGACTTCAACATCGGCGGCTTTCAGCCGGGGGCCGAGGCCACGGACCTCGCCATTGCCGGGGACGGATTCTTCCGCGTGACGCAGGACGACAAGGTCCGCTACACCCGCGCGGGCAATTTCCGCTTCGACAAAGAGGGCTTCCTTGTGGACCCCAACGGCTATCACGTGCAGGGCAAGACCATTGACGACAACGGCAACGTTGCCGCCGCCACAGCGGACATCCAGCTGACCATGGGCGAGGGCGGCCTTGTTACCGTGCCGCCAAAGGCCACGTCCGCCGTGTCGCTGAACGTCAACCTCGGCCTTGCCGCTGACGAAGAGCGCACCTCCGACGCCACGGACCCGTTCTTCGCCCTGCTCAAAAGCTGGGACGGCACCAATGAGGATGGTCCCCTTGGCACCGAAGCAACGGCCTACTCCGCCGCGGTGAAGGTGTACGACGACCAGGGCAACGCCCATACCCTCAACGTACACTTTGACCCTGCCTCCGCCAGCAACGCGGGCGGCGAGACCACGTATGAATTTGTTGCCGGATTCGACCCCGGCGAGGATGGCCGCGCGGCAATGGCGGGCACCAAAGGCGCGGGCCTTGTACTGGCGGGCACCCTGACGTTTGATTCCACGGGCCAGTTGAAGGGCATGTCGGCCTTCAACTACAGCGGCACCGGCGACGCCACCGACCCCGCCAACTGGGTTCCAGCTGGCGTCTCCGAAGATGGCGCACCCACCTTCGACATGACCTTCCTCAGCGCCGACGAGACCGGGGCCACGGTAACCTCCGGGCAGAGCACCATCAGCCTCGACCTTGGCCTGACAGGCACGGGCTTTGACAGCGGCGCAGTCGCCTCGGCGGCGGACATCGGGACCGACACGTCCCTGCTGCCCACCATGACCGGGGCCACACCCGCCAGCAGGCCCACAACCAACTTCATGGGCACCAGCTCCACCATTACCAAGTCGCAGGACGGCTACGCCGAGGGCTTCCTCTCCAGCATCAGCGTGGACCGCAGCGGCGTGATGGTCGGCAACTTCTCCAACGGCGTGCACAAGGACCTGTTCCAGTTCTCCCTGTTCACCTTCACCAATGAATGGGGCCTGAGGCGCGAAGGCGCCAACCACTTCAGCGCCACGCAGGATTCCGGCGAAGCCGTCGAGGGCACGCCCGGCGAGGCCAACTTCGGCGTCCTGTCCGAACGCACGCTGGAGACCTCCAACGTGGACATGGCCGACCAGTTCGTGAAGATGATTTCCACGGAGCGCGGCTTCCAGGCCAACTCCAAGGTCATCACCACCTCGGACTCCATTTTGGAGATGCTCATCAACATGAAGCGCTAGTTTTTCAAGCGCGCAGCAAAAAAGACCGCCCCCACCGCACACTGCTGCTGTGGGGGCGGTCTTTTTTTGTGCCATTAAAAAAACGGAGCGCCCCCAAGGGGACGCCCCGTCTCCAATCTGACAAAAGGCCGTCAGGCTACAAACCAAGTGAGGACTTGAAGAATTCGTAATCAATGCTGGAACTCACCAACTGCGCGCCCTGACGGATTTTGATGATGTCGCGCAGTTTGTGGCGCGAAAGGATGCTCTCCATCTTCTTGGCTACGGAATAGGTATCCTCGCGCACAATGACGATGGGCACCTCCAGCACCTCGGAGCGGGTGAGGATGATGTCGTTGGGGTACAGATTGCCGGTGAGCACAAGGCAGGGGCAGTTGCCCTCAAGGGCCACAAGCTGCACGTCGGACCTGTCGCCGCCGACGATGATGGCGGAGTTCTTGTTCTTGCGGAAGTGGGTCATAAAGTTCTCCACCTGCATGGTGCCGATGAGGAAATTCTCCACCACCTTGTCCGCCTTGTTATGCGCGGAAATCACCTTGCCCCCAAGGCGCTCGGCAAGGTCGGACACCTTGATGGCGCCCATGAGCGGGTCCTTGGGGATAACGCCCAGTACGCGCACGCCCGCACGCTCCAAACAGGGGCGCAGCATGCCTTCCACCTCGTCCATAAAGGACGGCGGAATGTCGTTCAGGATAACGCCAAGGAGCGACTCGCCAAGGGCCTCGCGCATGGCCATCAGGTAGTCGTACTTCAACTCTTCCTGATACCTGTCGATGATGATGGTCTTCAGGCCAAGGCGCTTGACCACATTGATGGCGTCCACGTCGCAGTATTTGCCCGAGTACATGCTGCCCGAGCCTGCAACAATGGTCACATCGTGCCCGGCGCTGACGCGTTTGTAGGCGGCCTCAATGTCGCCCATCAGGTCGCCGCATTCGCCGGAAAAGGCGCGGACCTTAAAATCCTGCGTCACCAGCACGGGGGTGACGTCTGCGGGGTCGTCCTTCAGGCCCAGAATGTCCTGCACGAAATAGGCGTCCTCGTCGCAGGGTTTGCCGTCAATCTCGGTGGGCATGGCCCCAACGGGCTTCATGTAGCCGACGCTGTAGCCGTCCTTTTGCAGCTTCAGGCCGAGCCCCATCACGACCATGTTCTTGCCGGAAAACCCGGAGGTCGAGCCTATGTAGATGCCTGACATTGTGTCCTCCTCATCGTTCGTATGGCCTGTTGTCGTTTGCTGCTTCGTGTGTGGCCGGTCCATCAATTGGTGCACAGGGTGACGCGCACATCCGCCACCGTCGCTCCATTGTTGTCCACCAGTATGGGGTTGAACTCGGCCTCGAAGATGTCCGGGATGTCCACCGCAAGCTGGGACATGGTCAGCAGGATATCCTCAATGGCGCCAAAATCCACCGGTGCCTCCCCGCGTACGCCGCGCAGCAGGGGATAGGAGCGGATTTCGCGTATCATGTCGTGGGCGTCGGTCTTGGACAGCGGTGCAAGGCGGAAGGCGATATCCTTCAGCACCTCCACATACACCCCGCCAAGGCCAAACATCACCAGCGGGCCAAATTGCGGGTCGCGCTTAAAGCCCACAATGACCTCCTTGGCCCCCTTGGGAGCCATCGCCTGAACCAGACAGCCCGAGATGAACGCGTCCTTGCGCAGGCGCTGGGCGCGCGACGTCACGTCCATAAAAGCCCCGCGCACCGCCCCGGCGTCGGCAAGGCCAACGCGCACGCCCCCCACATCGCTCTTGTGCGAAATCTGCGGCGAGGCGATTTTCACCACCACGGGGTAGCCGATGCGCTCGGCAGCGGCCACGGCTTCCTCCGATGTCCGGGCAAGCTCCGTCTCCGGCAAAGGCAGGCCGTAAGCCTTCAACAGTTCCTGCGCCTGAAATTCCACAATCTCCACACACCCACGGCGGCGGGCCTTGTCCACCACCTCGGCCGCGCGGGTTGCGTCACGGATAATGCTCATCTCCAGCGCCTTGGGGCGCGCCTTCCACATGGCGTGGCGGTACATGGTCTCGATACTGTGGATGGCGGGCTCTGGGAAGCCATAGCACGGCACCCCGGCCTTCAGCAGGAGTTCCCGCCCCGGCCCCACGCGCTCCTGCCCCATAAAGCAGGCAAACACGGGCTTGTCGGTGGTGGCGGCCACATCCGCTACGGCTCTGGCCGTCTCCACAATCTGCGCCGAAGCCGTAGGCGTCAGCAGCACAAGCACGGCGTGGACAAGCTCATCCTGCGCCACGGCCTCCAGGGTTTTTCTGTACCGCTCGGCGTCCGCATCGCCAATGATGTCTACGGGATTATAGAAGGAGGCAAAGGGCGGCAAAAACGTCCCAAGGCGCTCCACCGTAGCGGCGGACAGCGGACTGATGAGCAGATTGCTCCGCTCGCAGGCGTCGGCGGCCATAATGCCGGGGCCGCCGGAATTTGTTACGATGCACAGGTTCGGCCCTTCCGGCAGGGGCTGCATGGAAAAGGCCTGCGCCAAATTGAACAGCGTGGCCACATCCCGCGCGCGCATGATGCCGGACTGCGCAAAGGCCGCGGCATAGGCCTGCTCGGACCCGGCCATGGCTCCGGTGTGGCTGGAGGCCGCCTTGGCCCCCGCCGCCGTGGTGCCGGACTTGATGACGATGACGGGCTTTTCGCGCGTGACCTCGCGCGCCACCCGCATAAAGCGCACCCCGTCGTCCACGCTCTCCATGTAGCCAAGAATGACGTTGGTCTGCGCGTCGTCGCGCATGTGCTCCAGCATGTCGGACTCGTCCAGCACGGCCTTGTTGCCAAGGCTGATGAACGAGGAAAAGCCAATATTCTCGCCGAGGGCCCAGTCGAGAATGGCGGTGCACAGCGCCCCGGACTGCGAAAAAAAGGCGATATTCCCCTGCCGGGGTTGCCCCGCGGCAAAGGTGGCGTTCATGCCGCAGGCAGTGTTATTGAGTCCAAGACAGTTTGGCCCAAGCAGCGCGATATTCTTCTCGCGGGCAATGGACGTGAGTTCTTGTTCAAGGTAGTACCCTTCCCGGCCGGTCTCTTTAAAGCCCGCAGTGATGACAATGACGGCGCGCACCGGCAGCTGGGCCAGCTGCCGCACGGCATCCGTCACGCCACGGGGCGGAATGCAGACCACGGCCAGATCAAGCGGCGAAGGCAAGGACGCGATGTCCTGAACCACAGGCAGGCCGAAAACCTCGCCCCCCTTGGGGTTGACCGGGAAAATTTTCCCCTGGTATCCGGCCTCCACCAGATTGGCCACAACACTGTGACCAACCTTGCCCGGCGTAGCCGATGCACCAATAACCGCAACGGCCGCAGGCGTGAATAGCGCTTCAAGATTGTGCTCGGGCATGACGACCTACATGTGGAGAACATGATGAAACAGGACCTCGAAACACTGCAAACGACTATTTCCTATCGATTTTCACAAGTCAAGCTTCTGCAAACAGCGTTGACGCACAGTTCGTACGCCAATGAACACGGCAACGATACAGAAGACAATGAACGGCTGGAATTTCTCGGGGACGCGGTATTGGAGCTTAGCACTTCGGAAATGCTTTTTGCAAAATTTCCCGAAGCGCCTGAAGGTCAAATGACGCGTCTGCGCGCCAAGCTGGTGAGTGAACCCGCACTGGCTGAAGTTGCGCGAGAATTGGAGCTGGACCGCATACTGCGGCTTGGAAAAGGCGAGGAAATGCAAGGCGGACGGGACAGGGACTCCCTGCTCTCCGACGCTGTGGAAGCCATCCTTGGTGCGGTTTTTCTCGACGGCGGCTACGACCCGGCCAAAGCCGTGGTCAACACCATGCTGGAAAACCGCTGGCCCGAGCACTGCGACGTGCGCCGCGTCAAGGACGCCAAAAGCAGGCTGCAGGAACTCACACAAAAGCTCTTTAAAGAGCGCCCGGTGTACGCGCTGGCTGACAGCGTGGGGCCCGAGCATGCCAAGACCTTTGTGGTGCAGGTCACCCTGCCCGACGGCACGGTGCTCTCCTCCGAGGGAACCAGCGTCAAAAAGGCCGAGCAGAATGCAGCGACCAAGGCTCTGGAGTTTTTGCAGGAAAAGGAAGAGACGAAGAAAAAATAAGACGCATATCCCGGGGAGGCCGTACAGCCTCCCCGGCATACGTCTTTGGTCCGGCAACAGATGGCCACATGCGCCAACGCGCCGCCGGATGCGGCCGACTTACGCGCCGCCGCCGATGAGCTGCATAGCCATACGCGGCAGGCTGTTGGCCTGTGCCAGCATGGCGACTGCGGACTGGGTGAGAATCTGGTGGCGCACAAATTCCGTCATCTCGGTGGCAACGTCCACGTCGGAGATGCGGGATTCAGCGGACTGCAGGTTCTCGGCCTGAATCTGCAGGTTGGAGATGGTGTTCTCCAAGCGGTTCTGCAACGCACCGAGGTTGGCCCTGATCTTGTCCTTGGATACGATGGCGGCGTCCAGAGCTTCCAAGGAAGCCTGCGCCAAGGACTGGGTGGAAATGGTGTTACCCGCGGGATTGGACGCATCCGCGCCGGAACCAAGGCCAAAGTGGCTGGCCGTGGCACCACCGATGGAAATGAAGTAGTAGTCCTCGGACGAATCGTTGCCCGTACCGAAGTGGATCTTCATGGGACCGGAAGGCTGGAGTCCGGAACCATCGTGGTCATCGGGAATCCCACCGGTAAGGGTACCGTCCAGCAGGTGCACCTGGTTGAAGTCCGTCGCGTTGGCGATACGGGTAATTTCCGACGCCATGGCCTGATACTCGGAGTCGATGATCAGACGCTGGTCGGAGTTGTAGGTACCGGTGGCGGCCTGTTCGGCAAGCTCTTTCATGCGGATGAGCTTTTCGTCGATGACCTGCAGCGCGCCGTCGGCGGTCTGCACCATGGAGATGGCATCGTTGGCGTTACGCACGCCCTGATGCAGAGTGGACACGTCGGAGCGCATCAGCTCGCGGATGGCAAGGCCTGCGGCGTCGTCAGCAGCAGTACCCACGCGAAGACCAGAGGACAGACGGCGGGTGGATGTCGCCAGCTGACCGTAGCTGTGATTCAGATTTCTGGCCGCGTTCATGGCCATCAGATTGTGATTTATGACCAAAGACATTGCAAAACCTCCTTGTTTTGGCTTGCCTAGTATTAAGCACCCCCTGTGCCAAAACACTTTTCTCCAACAAAACCAGCCACTTAACTTTTCTTCCCCACCGTTTATCCGCAAAAAATCGTCATTTCGGGATTTTTTTTCCCTTTTCAGGTCATCTCCCTGACGCCGCTCTGCCCCTGGCAAGGCGGTGAAGTTGCAGATAATTCCCACCTGGCTCCCGCCCGCGGGCCCGCCACGCCTGCAAAACACGCCACAATACCCCCTAAAGACACCCCCGCAGTGTGCCGATGTGACAACTGAGGACCTTTTCTTTCCGGAACAGCTTCCGGAACATGGAAAGGGAGGTGGACCATGAACATCAAGAAAATCCACATTACGGCAGCAGAGGCCTACGGCAGCAGCGGCACGCAGCTTCGCCCGGCGCAGCACCGCCCGGACGCGCGGCAGGACGACGCCGCGCCCACGCAGGCGCCCACAAAGGAAACGCAGGCGCAAACCTCACGCAAGCAGTCCGTTCAGGCGGCGCGCGAGGTACTTGAACCCATGGAGCGCTTTGCCGAAAACGTTGGCGTGGACCTGAAATTCCACATCAATACGGAAACCGGCGAAATGCAGGCCGAAGTGCGCGACGCCTCGGGCCAAAAGGTCATCCGCAAAGTGCCCGCTGATGAAGTGCTGCGCCTTGCCGCGTCCATCAAGGAGCTGTCGCACAGCTTTTTCGACCGCTCGCTCTAGGCGTGTCCGCCGCCTCCCAGATAACGCAAAACGCCCCCGGCAGAATGTGCCGGGGGCGTTTTTTTTCGGGCGTCGGCCGGGACCGGGCAGTGCCCCGGCCGACTCTGAGTGA
>NZ_JBUDSW010000046.1:0-16964 GCF_054921475.1 Desulfobaculum sp.
CATATGACTCCCGCCCCATATTGTGAAGGCCCAGCAGGCGGGGTGTTGGCTGGGCCTTCTTGTGCTCGCGGATGGCGCGCGGATTAGACGCGGCAGGCGGCCTTGAGGTCTTCGGCGGCGTCGGTGCGCTCCCAGGTGAACTGGGGCAGTTCGCGGCCGAAGTGGCCGTAGCAGGCGCTTTCGGAGTAGATGGGGCGGCGCAGGTCGAGGCGCTTCAGGATGTGGTAGGGGCGCAGGTCAAAGACTTCCTTCACGGCCTTGGTGAGGATTTCGTCCGGAACCACGCCGGTACCCATGGTGGTCACGAGGGTGGACACGGGCTGCGCCACGCCGATGACGTAGGCAATCTGCACTTCGCATTTTTCGGCCAGACCGGCGGCCACGATGTTTTTGGCGATGTAGCGGCCCATGTAGGCGCCGGAGCGGTCCACCTTGGACGGGTCCTTGCCGGAGAAGGCGCCGCCGCCGTGGGCGCCCATGCCGCCGTAGGTGTCCTGAATGATCTTACGGCCGGTGAGGCCGGCGTCGCCCATGGGGCCACCGATGACAAAACGGCCGGTGGTGTTGATGAACACGCGGGTCTTTTCGGGGTCCACGAATTCCTTGGGCAGGGTCTTGAAGATGACTTCGTTGCGGATGCCGTCGCACAGGTCGTCGTGGGAGACGTCTTCATCGTGCTGGGCGGCGATGACGACGGTGTCGATGAACTTGGGCTTGCCTTCTTCGTAGACGAAGCTGACTTCGGTTTTGCCGTCGGGGCGCAGGAAGTTCAGCACGCCGTCTTTGCGGACCTTGGTCAGGCGCTCGGAGAGCTTGTGGGACCAGTAGATGGGGGCGGGCATCAGGGAATCGGTTTCGTTGCAGGCGAAGCCGAACATCATGCCCTGGTCGCCAGCGCCCTGATTTTCGGGGTCTTCACGGTCCACACCCTGCGCGATGTCGGGGGACTGCTTGTCGATGGAGGAAATCACAGCGCAGGTTTCGGAGTCGAAGCCCATGTCGGAGCTGGTGTAGCCGATTTCGCGGATGGTGTTGCGCACGATCTGGGGCAGATCGGCGTAGCCCTTGGTGGTGATCTCACCGGCGATGAAGGCCATGCCGGTGGTGACCATCGTCTCGCAGGCAACGCGGGAATCGGGGTCCTGCTCCAGCAGGGCGTCCAGTACGGCGTCGGAGATTTTGTCGGCGACTTTGTCGGGGTGACCTTCGGTCACGGATTCGGAAGTGAAGTGGTAGCGTCCGTTGCTGTGAACCATGAGTTCCTCCAAAGAAGTGAGTTACACCTGTTTGTTTTCAGGATTGATTATTCCACCGGATATAAGAACCTTAAACGAGTCTTCTACGCTCATGTCGAGGGTGATGAGTTCGTCCTCAGGCACCATAAGGTAGAAGCCCGACGTGGGATTGGGCGTGGTGGGCACAAAGATATTGATGACGCGTTTTTCGGTACGGCGCTGCATCTCGCCGACGGCGGTTCCGGTCACATACGCGATAGCCCAAACACCCTTGCGTGGATACTCCACCAGCACCACGCGTTTGAAGTCCTTGCCGCCACCATTGATGATGGTGGTCACAAGCTGTTTGACCGCGTGGTAGAACTTGTTCACCAGCGGAATGTTATCAACGATGCGTTCACCAATGCCCATCAGCCAGCGGCCAAGGATGTTGCGGCCAAGCAGGCCGGCGATGAACAGGAATATGAACAGGACAAGGATGCCAAGTCCGGGAACCTTGAAGGGCAAGTAGTTCTCCGGGCGGTAGGCCTGCGGAATGAGCAGGAGCACCTTGTCGCCCCATTTCATGAGCAGCCCAAGGAAAAACGCGGTGGCGGCCAGTGGCGTCGTCACGAGAATGCCCGCCAGCAGGTTGGCCTTGAGCGTATCTTTTATTGTGCGAGCGATGCGTTTAAGCACGGAAGCGTTCTCCAAAAAACAGCGTTAGGCGTCGGCCAGCAGCAGTGTGTTGTCCAGAAGCCGGGCCTTGCCGATGCGGACCGCAGTGGCCGCAAGGGTGGGACCGGTGAGGTCGTGAACGGGCTGAATATCGTCCGGGTGGACCAGTTCAAAGTAGTCAATCTCGGCGCCGGGAATATGCTGGGCGATGTAGTCGGCGAAGGCGGCCTTGAGGGCGGCGGCGCTGCGCTCCCCGGCATGGGCAAGGGCGGCGATGTGCTGAACACCCTTGTGAATGTGCGGCGCGTGCTGGCGCTCCTGCGGGGTCAGGTAGACATTGCGGGAGCTGAGGGCCAGCCCGTCGGCCTCGCGCACGATGGGGCGTCCGATGATTTCTGTGGGGATGAACAGGTCGCGGGCCATGCGGCGCAAAAGGGCCAGCTGCTGCCAGTCCTTTTGGCCAAAGACGGCCATGGTGGGCATGGCAAGGTGCAGCAGAATGGACACAATGGTCGCCACACCGCGAAAATGCACGGGGCGCGAGGCGCCGCACAGATGCTGGGCCAGTGTGGGGACCTCCACCCATGCCGCGTGGTCCTCGGCGTAGATGGCGCGCGGGTCCGGCGCGAACAGCACGTCCACTCCGGCCTCCTCGGCAAGGCGGGCGTCGCGGTCGAGGTCGCGGGGGTAGGCGTCCAGGTCTTCATCGGGGCCAAACTGTGTGGGATTGACGAACAGGCTGACGTAGACGGTGTCCGCATGTTCGCGCGCCCAGCGCATGAGGCTCAGGTGCCCTTCATGAAAAAAGCCCATGGTCGGCACCAGAGCGGTGGTGGCTCCTGATGCGCGCTCTGCCATGGCGCGTTGTTGCAAGGCGTGCGGATCGGTGATGATCTGCATATGTCGTGTTCCTCCGGCCCGGAGCGTGTCCGGGCGAAACTGCGTGGTCGAGAGCGGGCCAGTCGGTTGCCCTGTGTGTGCAGGGCGTTTGGGGCCGAATCTACCGCATGCCGGCGGCGGGCGTCCACCGTCTGGCCGTGGTGGAGCGCGGGCCAAAAAAAAGAGACCCTCCCGAAGGGGAGGGTCTCATGAATCCAGGATTGTTGTCTCCATGGGTCCCTTTCGGGGCTGGCATTAGCACCTTGCCTTGATGGCAGGTTGCCGGGCGGTCGTCGGGCCAGATCCCTCGCGCCTCTCTGCATGATTCGTTGTCAAAGTGCCCGGCTTGTGCGCCAAAGCAGATAAAACGGTAGACGCCTTACTGTGAAAACGCAAGCGTTTTTCGTCTGTAGCAGGACACTTTTTCGTGGAATATCACTGGAGAAACCGTGAAAATCCGCACTGCACAGGCTTTTGGTGCTGTGTATACGTATTGCTCGTGCGTATGCACGGTTTGCGATGTACTGATGCGTGCGTCGTGGTTGTGTGGTCAATCAATTGTTACGCAAGAATGGCGCGGCAGAAGAGAAAAATGGCTTGCGGCAGGGCTTGATGCGGGTTTTGAGCGTTGCGTGCGTGGTACGTGGCGGCAAGGCGGGGGAGCGGCGCGGCAGGACTTCTTGGTACCTCTTTATAAATGAGGCAAAAGATGCGGCAGCGCGGGAAGCGCTGCCACTCATGCGTATTTACGGAATGCAATGCTGTGTCTGCTTCATGACATGTCGCCTTCGCGACATTTTGCGTGCATGGTGTAAGAGAGCAGAGCAGTAATTCTGGGGGGAAGATAGAGAGAAAAAGGGGGAGTTACAGTACCGTTCAATGGATGCAGAAAATCCCGGAAAGAGGGAAGTGGGAAGGTAGGAATTTCCCTCTCTCCTGACGGCAGGCGGATCCGGTGTCCGCGGGGAGAAAAGAGCCTGTCTAGTCCTGCAGCGCGAGGGTGACGTTAAACGCCACGGCGTAGAAGTGGTGGAAGAAGTCCACGTACTCTACGTTCACGTTGTCGGGCACGTCGATTCGCGCGGGGGCGAAATTCAGGATGCCTTGGATACCAGCGTCCACAAGGTAGTTGCAGGCTCGCTGCGCGCGCTCTGGCGGCGTGGTGATGATGCCGACCTCAATGCCCAGCTCGTCCACCTTCTCTTTGAGGCGGCGGGAGCAGACAACTTCAAGGCCGGAGACGATTTCACCAATCTTGAAGGGGTCGCAGTCAAAGGCGCCAACAATATGGAAGCCGCGCAGACGAAACTCGCGGTGATTGAGCAGGGCACGACCGAGGTTGCCAACGCCCACGAGGGCGCATTTCCAAACGCGGTCGACACCGAGCGCTTGCTTGATGCTGGTGATGAGGTCCTGCACGTAGTATCCCACACCGCGCACGCCAAACTCACCGAAGTAAGCGAGGTCTTTGCGGATCTGGGACGGATTGACATCACAGGTGCGGGCCAGAAGCTCCGAAGAGATGACGTTCTTGCCATCGCGCTGGAGGTTCTCAAGGACCTGAATGTAGACGGCCATCCTCTGGATAGTGGCTCTTGGAATGTGCTGACTTTTCACTTTTGTAGTTTTTCCGGGATTCATGTGAAATTTTTAACAAAAAAGTGGAAAAAGAAGGCCGCGCCGTGGCGCGGCCCTCAGTGTAGCAATTTTCGTTCTTAAGCGAAAGGCTTAACGAACAGGAGGATCAGGTTGACGACGAGGGCGTAAATGGCGAGGGACTCGACGAAGGCCAGACCCAGAATGAGGGTAACGGTGATCTTACCGGAAGCCTCGGGGTTACGGGCGGTGCCCTCACAAGCGGCCTTGAGGCCCATGCCCTGACCAAGACCACAACCAGCAGCGGCGATAGCCATGCCAATGGCGGAAGCCCAGACGGAAGCGGTAGCAACGCCACCATCAGCGGCGAAGGCAACGGAAGCGACGGCGACGAGAGCCACGGTGTTCAGCACGGTCAGAATAGCTTTACGCATTGGATAAAACCTCCAGGTAGTTGATATACAATCGGTCAAATGACCGTTTCCCCCGGTATCGGGATTGGCGCGCTATGCGCCGGATCAATGTGCGTGTTCCAGAGAGCCCTTCAGGTAGATCATGCCCAGCATGAAGAAGATGAAGGCCTGGATGAACTTCGCCAGTACGAACAGGAAGTACATCGGAAGCGTGCCCACCAAGGGAGCCAAGGTGAACATCAGCACGAGGACGATTTCCTCACCCTTAATGTTGCCGAACAGACGAAGCGTGAGCGACAGCGGACGGGAGAGATGGCTGACGAACTCGATGATCATCATGAGCGGTGCCAGCGCGGGAATCGGACCCATGAAGTGTTTGACGTAGCCAAACTTCCACTTCTTGATGCCAATCCAGTTGTAGTAGAGGAACAGGAACATCGCCATGGCGGCGTTGGTGTTCACGTTGGCGGTCGGTGCGTCGAAGCCCGGAATCAGGCCCACCCAGTTCATGGGCAGGATGAACAGGAACAGCACACACAGGACCGGAAAGACCTTGCGGCCTTCTTCGCCAATGTTGGTGACGACGAAGTCCTCAAGCCCACCGATGATGAGCTCGAAGAGGTTTTGGAGCTTGCCCGGCACCATCTTCAGGTTGCGGCTGACAATGAAAGCCGTAACGAAGAGGAGCAGCATGACGGTCCACGTCAGGCTGATGTGTATCGGGACATGGATTCCCATGGCGTCCAGCGCGTTGGGAACCAGAAGAACCGGATGCGGTAATCCACCACCAGCTGCCATTTTCCTTACGCCTCCTTCGCGTTTTTCCCTATCACCTGGGCGGCGCCCCAGATGAGAATCGTGACCACTACCGTGGAAAGACCGGCGAGCAATGCCGCAACGACCGCGTTTCCCCAGACGATCAGGGCAAACAGAGCCAGACCGGTCAAAAAGAGCCGCCCGTAAAACCTGAAGAGCAGACGGGCTACGGCGCCATCTCTTTTGTGCACGAGATGCTGAACGAATTGAGTCAGGGAAGAGAAGTTCAGCGTGATAAGCACCGCGCCTGCAGCAAAATCAAACAGCCACGGGTACAACCAGCCAAGGCATGCCGCTATGACGACAGAGCCTGTGGCGAGGTACAACTGATTCCGGACCAGGATGCGGACATCCCTCAGCGTGTAGCCCATCCGGTACAGCCGTGCCTCGACGTTCTCATGTATCATCGCGAGACGCATCGTCTTCATCCTTATCGTTCATCATTCGCATCGCCTGCTCATATACGTTTTTGAATCCGGCGGCAATGCCGACAAGGAGGAAGAAAAGCAGTAACCACGGGCCAGTACCGAGCCATTCGTCCAGATAGTAGCCTATGGCCAACCCCACAAACGTGGAGGCCACCATGTGCATGCCGATGGTGCCCACGTCTCCCATAAGGTCAAGGAGGGGTCGTTCGTCTTTCTTCCGTTTGCCAAAGAGCATGTGTGCCGTCCTCACCGTAGCGAGCGACTTGCGTTTCGTTCAAACATTCACAAACAGCAAGCCCCTACCACGGTACGTTGTGCCAAGTCAACGGATATTCTCTGCAATTTCCGGTGCCCATGGCGTGTTTTCGCGGTGTGCATTCCCGTCATGCAAGGCGCTACGCGTGCTCCGGGGAATGTCTGTACAATTGCGCCCGGTTGCGGGCAGGTGCGCGAGGTTTCGCCGCATGTGGTTTTTGGCCGCGCCGTGCGCTGTGTGGCGGCGTTGCCGCGGTGCGGGCAAAGCGCTGCGCGCTGCCGGGTGGCCCTGATGCTACAGCCAAGCGCCCGTGCAATCCAGCAGGAATCTGCGCGGCGGGGATGAAGGGCTTGATACGCTTCTGGTGTCATTGCGCGGTGTATGCCTTGTCATGTCCTCTCGGCCTCTTGGCTCCTGTGTTCTGCGGCAGGCTTCTTGGCAGGTGGCTCACGGCGCGCGCAGGCGGCGGGGGACCACGAGCAGGATGAATACCCCAGCGTCAGGTGAGGCGTATGCGCAAACGCATGCCTCGGACCTCGCTTTGTGTTCAGTGCCGGGTTTAGCGCCTGCCCCGCCATCTCCAGCCAAAAACGCAGTCGCCCAGCGCCGCTACGGCGCTGGGCGATGTGTGGGGCGGGAACGGACGTGCCTGCGCAGGTATGGGCGCGGGGCGCATGCCTGCGTCTGTGCGTCTGACTGCATGCGGCGCGTCAGGACGCCCCGCGCGCTGCCGCTGGGGAGTATCCGTCGCGCCGTCATCCGGACGGCGCGGCCGGGGCGGTGTGGGCGCGGGCATCCTGCTGCCGTGCAGGACGTTCCCGCCACAACAGGGTGGGGCGCTGTGGCCCGAAGGCGGCCCGTCCTACGGCGTGAGGCCGAGGGGACGGATGACGCGCTCCAGAACGCCCTGCAATTTGGAGATGGCAACCCCGTAGTTGGTGATGGGCACCCCGCGCCGGACGCACTCGCGGATGCGGCGGAGCATCTCGCGGCGGTTCAGCATGCAGGAGCCGCAGTGGATACACAGGGCGTACTGTTCAAGGTCCTCGGGGAAGTCGTGCCCGGCGTAGACGTCAAAGATGATGTCCTTGCCCGTGGCGCGTTTCATCCACTCGGGAATCTTCACGCGGCCGATGTCGTCGTCGGCAACGTGGTGGGAGCAGGCTTCGGCCACCAGTACCTTGTCGCCATCCTTGAGGGTGTCGATGGCGCGGGCGCCTTCTACCAGCGGGCCAATATCGCCCTTGTAGCGCGCAAACAGGGTGGAGAAGGTGGTGGTGGGCACGCGGTCCGGCACGGTGGCCGCCACCTTGTCGATGACCTGCGAGTCCGTGATGACAAGGGCGGGGTCGTCCTTGAGGCCGCTTAGCGCGTCGGCCAGCTCGAATTCTTTGACGGTGACGGCAAGTGCGCCCGCATCCAGTAGGTCGCGCAGGACCTGCACCTGCGGCAGAATCAGGCGGCCCTTGGGGGCGGAGAGGTCGATGGGCACCACGCACACGGCCCACTGGCCGGCGTCCACAAGGTCGCGGCACAGCAGCGGCTCGTCGCGAAATTCCGGCGGCGCGGCGGCGATGAGAGCTTCCTTGAGTTCGGTGATGTTCTCCCCCGTGGTGGCGGAGACGGCCAGCCATGTGATGCCCTCGGCCTCGCACCATGCGGTGTCTGCGGCGGCGGGGGCGGAGCGGTCGCTTTTGTTGAAGACGACGAGGAAGGGGATATCCAGCTCGCGGATGCGGGCAATGGTCTTTTGCTCGTAGGCGTCGAGGCCTTCGTCGCCGATGACCACCACCGCGAGGTCCGAGCGCAGCAGGACCTTGTTGGTGGCCTTCACGCGCAGGCCGCCAAGGTCGCCCTCGTCGTCGAGGCCGGCGGTGTCGTAAAAGGTGACGGGCCCGAGGGGAATCAGCTCGTAGTGCTTGGCCACGGGGTCCGTTGTGGTTCCGGGATGGTCCGAGACAATGGCGATGTCCTGCCCGGTGATGGCGTTGATGAGGGAGGACTTGCCGGCGTTGCGGCGGCCGGCCAGCGCAATGACGAGCCGGACCCCGCGTGGGGCTTTATCAGACATGGGTGCTCCTCGGTGAAAAGCCTTGGGAGGCCGAAGGGGTGTATCCAGCCTCGCGGATCATGGCCTTGACGTCTTCCGCGTAGGCGAGGGCGTCGGACGTGAAGGTGTTTTTGCCGGGGTAGATGGAATAGGCCGCGCGCACGTCTTCGGGCGTGAGCGAGGGCATGATGACGTTGCAGCCCCGGGCAAGGGCGGTGCAGCGTCCACCCGCTTGCAGAACATCCAGCGCGCTGGTGGCGGGGATGTTTGCCTGCGGGTTCAGCAGGCGCAAAATGGCCGAGGCGCGGTAGTTGGTGTCCAGCGAGCCTTGGGCCTCGCCCGCGAAGGGCGTTTGCGGATGCGGAACAAAGGGGCCAGCCGCAATCATGTCCAGCTCCAGCGAGGACAGGCGCAGCAGGTCGTCGGCAAGGCGTGGCGTGGTCATGCCGGGCAGGCCCGTGATGACGCCGGAGCCGACCTCGTAGCCCAGTTTGCGAAGCTCCTCGATGCGCCGGAAGCGGTCCGCGAGGTTTTCTCCCGGTCGGCAGGCGGCGTACAGGTCCGGGTCTGTGGTCTCCAGCTTGAGGAGATAGCGGTCCGCGCCGCTGTCGCGCCACAGGGCAAAGTCGTCCTCGGTGCGGTCACCAAGGGAGAGGGTGATGGCGATGTCCTGCTGCTCCTTGATAGTGCGGACAAGGGCGGCGATGGCTTCGCCGGAGTAGGTGAAGTCGTCCCCGGACTGGAGCACAAGGGTGCCAAAGCCAAGTTGCGGCACAAGGGCGGCGGCGTTTTCAATGTGCTCGGCGTCCAGCCGGTAGCGCTGGGCCTTGGTATTGGGGGCGCGCAAGCCGCAGTACTGGCAGCGGCGGCAGCAGTGGTTGGAGAACTCCACAATGCCGCGCAGGTACACGTCCGTCCCGAAAACGTCGCGGCGTGTTGCGTCGGCAGCGCCGTAGAGCCATTTGTCGGCGTGGCCGTCCAGCAGGGTGATGATGTCGGAGCGGGAAAGGTTCATGGTCATGCGTCGGGTCCTGTGTGAAGGGTCGTGGCCGAGGCCATGGCGTGACGGCACTCGGCAAGGATGCGCAGGGCCGCGCGCTGGTCGGCCGTGGCGTCGTCGGGGATGTGGTCGGCGTCCAGCCACGCGTCAAGCAGGGCGGTGTCCGTGGTGACGTGGAACCAGTAGCCGTCCGGCGCTGGGACCGGAGCGTGGGCGTAGTGTCCAAAAAAGAGGCTGTCGTCGATGACGAGGGCCGGGAACAGGCCAAGGTGCGGCGTCATGTGGATGCGGACGCGCCCGGGGTGGCGCGCGGCCAGCGTGCGGACAAAGTCCAGCGAGGCGTCGGCGTGCTCGCGCATGGCCTGCGCGCTCCAGTCGTGGCGCAGGATGCGGGCGGCGTCCGGCGCGCCGTTGGTGGGCGCGCTGCCTGAAAGGGCGCGGGTGCTCCCTTCGCCGCCAACAGCACCGCATGCGTCTGCCGCTTCGCCAAAGGCCTCGGGGGCGATGTGGATGATGTCCAGCCCCTGAAACTCCGGCGCGGCCAAGACGGCGTCAAACGCCGCGGCGTGGCGGGGTGAGGACGCAAAATTGCCGTACACGGCGGCGTGCAAAATGATGCGGCGGCGCGCCGCGGCAAGGGCGTCCGGGACGCCAAGGGCGGCAATGCCGGGAACAGCGAGCATATCGGCTCCTGAAAACGGACGGCACATATGCCTACGCCGCGCCGGGGCGCGGCGGCCTGCAAAAGCGTGGGGGACAACGGAGTGCGTGGAGGGGCGGCAGGCGTCTGGCAATGGCCCCCGCCCGCCAATGGCGGACGGGGGCCGTGTCGTCGGTATGCTCTAGAAGTAGAGGTCGCGTTCACCCTCGTCGATGCGCTTCATGCGCTCGGCAATGCGGGTGTGGGTCTTTTCGTCGCCAATGCCTTTGAGTTCCTTTTCAAGGAAAAGACGTCCCGCCTCGCGGGTCTCGGGGGAGGCGTAGTCGTTGAGGTACTCGTTGAAGGTCATCATGGCGTTGGGGTGGCAGAACTTCTGGATAAAGCCCTTTTTGGCCAGTTCCATGAAGTGCTCGCCGGTGCGGCCAAGGCGGTAGCAGGCGGTGCACCACGAGGGCAGGTAGCCCTGCTCCACAACGTCGCGGATGACTTCGTCAAAGGAGCGGTTGTCGCCCACGCAGAACTGCTGCACGTCCGGGCGGTCGTACTCGGGGTCCGTGTACGCGCCGGGGTAGGTGCGGGAGCCGCCGGAAATCTGCGAGACGCCCACCTTGATGAGCTCGCGGCGGTACTCGGCATTTTCACGCGTGGTGAGGATGAGGCCGGTGTAGGGCACGGCCAGGCGCAGGATGGCGACGACCTTTTTAAAGTCGTGCTTGGAGATGGCGTAGGGCGGATCGTAGGACATCTCGGACCCCAGCGCGGGCTCCATGCGCGGGAAGGAAATGGTGTGCGGGCCAACGCCCCAGTCCTTTTCCAGCTGCTCGGCATGCTGGAGCAGGGCCAGCATTTCAAAGCGGTGGTCGTACAGGCCAAAGAGGGCGCCCATGGCCACGTCGTCAATGCCGGCTTCCTGCGCGCGGTGCAGGGCGTTCAGACGCCAGAGGTAGTTGGTCTTGCGTCCGGCAAGGTGGACCTTTTCGTAGGTCTTGCGGTGGTAGCTCTCCTGGAAGCACTGGTAGGTGCCGATGCCGGTTTCCTGCAGGGCGCGGAAGCCGTCCACATCCAGCGGCGCACAGTTGACGTTGACGCGGCGGATTTCGCCGGATTTTTCGGAGATGGTGTCGTACACCACCTGCATGGTGTGGGCGATCCATTTGGCGTCAAGGCGGGGATGCTCGCCGTAGACGAGGAGCAGGCGCTTCTGGCCGAGGTCCTCAAGCACGCGGGTTTCGCTGGCGATTTCCGCGTCGTTGAGGGTGCGGCGGTCAAGGTCGTCGTTGTCGGCGTTGAAGCCGCAGTACGCACACTTGTTGCAGCACTCGTTGGTGATGTACAGCGGCGCGAACAGCACCAAGCGGTTGCCGTAGATGCCCTGCTTCACGGCCATGGCCGTGGAAAAGATTTCTTCGTCGAGGTCCTTGTCCGTGTTCTGCAGAAGCACGGCGGTCTCGTACTGGGTCAGCCCCTTGCGTTCCGCCGCTTTGGCGAGGATATCCCGCACTTCCGCGGGGTCCGGGGAGCCTGCCTTTTCAATGGTTGCCCAGATGGCGTCTTCGTTGATGAAGTCCTTGGCCGTGGATGTGTCGATGAGCATTCCCGCCTCCTTGTGCTACACGAGCATGGATTTGACTTTGACATTGGCAAGCTGGCCGAGCCGTCCGGTCATGGCGCCGACCTCGTCCGTGGAAGCCTCGATAATCAGCGAGATAACGTTGACGCCCTTCTCCTTGTAGGGAAGGCCCATACGACCCACCACAATGTGGCCGTAGTCGCTGAGAATCTCGTTGACGGCCGAGGCAGCGGCAGTCCTATCGTGGATGATGATGCCGATAACGCCCATGCGTTTTTCCATGGTTGAGCTCCGTCGCCGTGTGCGGGCGGTTGTGCCTGCGCTGGGCCAGCATCTGGCCGCGCGGGCGGTGGTCAGCTCGATCTGTGAGGGGGATGGAGGAAGTGTGCGGGTGCACCTGTGGCCTTACGCCAGCACTGGTGTGCGGACGCGCAGCGTTCAGGTCGCGCAGTGGCCTCCCCTCTGGTTCAGACGTACGTCCTCCCCGCAGGTCGATTCACGTATATAGGTAACACGAATTTATAAATCGTGTGCCAGAGGAGTACCCGCTTCACTGCGGTATGTCAATGGGGAAAATTGAAGAAAAAGTGAAGAAAAACAGGGAGTTGAAAGAGAAATAAAATCCCTACGAAATCCGCAGGATTAGCGGGTTCGTTCGGGAAAGGCGGGTGTGGAAGACGGGCGAGCCCTTGGGGTCAGACGCGGTGTCCTTCCCGCAGGCGAGCCCGGTTGCGTGCGGGGACCTAGCGCTTCAGTTCGAAGCCCTTGTCCTTGAGCGCCTGTACTTTGGCGCTGCGGTCAAAGTAGTGCGTGTGCAGCAGGTGGTGCGACTTGTGCCCGCAGGGGCCTTCGGACAGGAAGCCGTCCTTGGCGTACAGGGACATAACAGTCGGGTTGTCCTGCGACTTGCGCAGCTTATAGATGTTGGCGTCAGCATTGTAGACGGAGCGCTGGCGCAGACCGACGAATTCCATGGCGGCGGCCACGGCTTCTTTGGTCAGGTTCACGCCGAGAACGGCGTACCCGCAGGCCAGGCCGGCGGCCTTGATGAAACCACGTCGGGTCAGAGTAGCGACATTGTGCATGGTTTCCTCCTTTAGGCGATGCTGCGCGCGCGGAAGCGCTTGTTGACCTTGGCAATCATGCTCTTGAACAGGGAGGCCTGGACAGCCGGGTCCATGGGCTGGCCGCCACCGTTCACACAACCGCCGGGGCAGGTCATGATTTCGATGAAGTGGTAGGGGGACTTGCCCGCGCGCACTTCGTCGCAGAGCTTGGCCGCGTTTTCGAGGCCCGAAGCCACAGCCACCTTAACGGTGCCGAAGCCGGGGATGTCGATGTCCGCAGCGTTGATGCCTTCGTGCGTGCGCACGACCTTGATATCGGGAGCGGGCAGGTCCTGGCCGGAGAGTTCCTCGTAGGCCAGGCGCAGGGCCGCTTCCATAACGCCGCCGCTGGTGCAGAAGATGGTCGCGGCACCGGTGGACATGCCAAGGGCGGGGTCGGGCTGGACCTCGGGCAGGGCGTTCCAGTCGATACCGGCCTTCTTGATCATGTAGGCCAGCTCGCGGGTGTTGATGGTGGCGTCGATGTCGCGGAAGCCGCTGGCATCCAGCTCGGGGCGCATGCCTTCGTACTTCTTGGCGATGCAGGGCATGATGGACACGGTGTAGATCTTTTTGGGCTTCTCACCGCTCTGCTCTGCGCCGTAGGTCTTGGCCATGGAGCCGATCATGCCAATGGGCGAACGGCAGGTGGACAAGTGGGGGATGAGGTCCGGGTAGAAGCTTTCGCAGTACTTGATCCAGCCGGGACAGCAGGATGTGAACTGCGGCAGGGGCATCTCGCCGGTCTTTACGCGGTTGATGAGCTCGGTGCCTTCTTCAAGGATGGTGACGTCGGCGGTCCACTCGGTGTCCCACACGTAGTCAACGCCCATCTTCTTGAGAGCAGCGTGCATTTTGCCGCTGACGAAGGTGCCGGTCTCCTCGCCAAAGCACTCGCCAAGGGCGTAGCGCACGGCGGGGGCGGGCATGGTGACCACGATGGTGTCGGGGTCCTGCAGCTTTTCAAAAAGCTCGTCCACGTACGAGACGTTCTCGTAGATGGCGCCATAGGGGCAGCTGAGCAGACACTGGCCGCAGTTCATGCATGCGGCAGGGTCCACGACTTCGTGCACGAAGTCCGCGTTTTCCTGAATGGCTCCGGTGGGACAGTGGTCCTCACACTCAAAGCAGTCTACACAGATCTCGGGATCCACCTGCACAAAGAACATGCTGTCCGGCTCAACACCGTGGGGCGCGTTCATTTTGTAGCGGATGGACTCCATCTCCTGCGTGGCGCCTGCTCCAACCGGCGCAACGCCGGAGAGATCGACCGGCTCGACAGGCGGCTGCTGTGCTTTGCAACCTGACATGGCGATCCTCCTTCCGTTTGAGCGGGCAAACAGCCCGCGTTGTTGAAACACCTCCTGGGAACTGGGAGCGATTGTTACATTTTTTCTATTGATAGTACAATAGGAATATTAATTGCGAAATGTTATTACGCAATGCACGGTGCATACAAAAAATGGCGTTGAGGGCGATGAGACAGGCAATTTGGGGGCGGGAAGCGTCTCTATAGGACGTAGGACGGAAAATTCAAGGAGTGAGAACAGTTATTGCGAACGCAAAGAAGGGCATCACTCCACAACGCTCCCGCCCTGCGCCACTATGAGGAGGCAACGGGGGACGGGGAGCGGATTGTGGATGATGGCACAGCACGCGGGGGAATACCCCGCTGGAAGGAAGAATCATGAAAAAACCCCGCGCGAACGGGGTTAGCGGTAGGATGGGGGCACACGGAGGTGTCGTTGTGTGCTGTTCCCATATGCTGAAAAGGACTCTACGTGAGGTGTGGTGCGTCGTCAATGCATAATTCGGCCAGTCGTAACGCGAAAGTGTCACGCGGGTGACATATGTGCTACTCGGCCGGGCGCTGTGGTGCGGGCGGCTGGTCTTCACCGCGGGGCTTGTGCAGTGTATATGGAAATGGAAGCGGCGCGTTGTGCGCTGTTGTGAAACAAGGTGGAGTCATGTCGTTACGCAAAGTGGTGGTTCTGGTGCTCGTGTTGCTTGGTCTTGCCGGGTACTTTGTGTTTGATCTTGGGGGCTTCTTCTCTTTGGACTTTGTCCGCGAGCAGCAGGCGTGGTTTGCGTCGGTGTATGCGGAGCACACCGTGGCCGTTATTGGCGTGTATTTCGTTGTCTATGTGCTGGTGACGGCGCTGTCGGTCCCCGGCGCAACGGTGATGACGCTGCTTGGGGGCGGGCTGTTCGGCTTTTGGCTGGGCTTGGTGGTGATTTCCTTTGCCAGCACCCTTGGGGCGACGTTGGCGTGCGCGGCGTCGCGCTTTATCCTGCGCGACTGGGTGCAGCAGCGCTTTGGGGGCAGGCTGGTCACCGTAAACCGGGGCATTGAGCGCGAGGGCGCGCTGTATCTGTTCACCATGCGGCTTATCCCGGCGTTTCCGTTCTTTGCCATTAATCTGGTGATGGGGCTGACCACAATGCCCTTGCTGCGGTACTATTGGGTGTCGCAATTGGGCATGCTGCCCGGAACCATGGTGTATGTGAATGCTGGCAAGGAGTTGGGGCAGCTGCAGTCGCTGTCGGGCATTCTGTCGCCGTCGCTGCTTGCGTCCTTTGCGGCCCTTGGCCTGTTTCCCCTTGTGGTGAAGAAGATTATGACCCGCGTCCGCGCGCGGCGCTTTGGCGCGTAAGGAGCATGGCGTATGGGCTCGTACGACTTTGACCTTGGCATTATTGGCGGCGGGGCGGCTGGGCTGACTGTGGCCGCAGGGAGCGCCCAGCTTGGGGCCAAGACCCTGCTTATCGAGCGCGAGCCCGCCCTTGGCGGCGACTGCTTGCACTATGGCTGCGTGCCCAGCAAGACCTTGCTCCACAGCGCCCATGTCTATCATCAGATGCGCTCGGCCCACCGCTTTGGTCTGCCCAGCGTGGACGTGCCGCCCGTGGAGTTCTACCGCGTTGCCGAACGCATCCGCGAGGTGCAGGCCATGATTCAGGAGCACGACTCGGTGGAGCGCTTTTGCGGGCTGGGGGCGCGGGTGGAGTTTGGCGAGGCTGTGTTTGTGGACGAGCACAGCGTGCGCGTTGGCGGCGCGGTGTATTCCGCAGGCTCGTGGGTTGTTGCCACGGGTACGCGCCCCGGAGCGCCGCCCATTCCGGGGCTGGACAGCGTGGACTACCTCACCAACGAGCAGATTTTTTCGCTGGAGGAACTTCCGGCGTCGCTGACCATCCTTGGGGGCGGCCCCATTGCCTGCGAAATGGCGCAGGCGTTCAGCCGCCTTGGGAGCAAGGTCACGCTCATTCAGCGTAGCGCACATATTCTGTCCGGAGAGGATGCGGATATGGCGGAGGTGGTCCAGCAGGCCCTGCGTGACGACGGCGTTAGCGTGCATGTGGGCACTTCGGTGCGCGAGGTGGTCAGCACCGGGCACGCCGCCGAGGTGGTGTTTACGGATGCGGCGGGCGCGCCGCGCTCTGTGGTGGGCGAGGCGCTTTTTGTGGCGCTGGGACGTACGCCGAATATTGAAGGGCTGGGTCTGGAGCAGGCGGGCGTGGACGCATCGCGCCGCGGCATCGGCGTGGACGCGCGTATGCGCACCAATGTGAAGCACATTTACGCCGCCGGGGACGTGACCGGCCAGCATCAATTCACCCACGCAGCAGGCTATGAGGGCGGCATAGTGGTGTCCAACGCGGTGTTTCACCTGCCCCGCAAGGCGGACTACACCAACCTGCCGCGCTGCACCTATACATGGCCCGAAAGCGCCTCCATCGGCCACAACGAGAAGTCCGCGGCAGAGGCGGGGCTGGATGTGGACGTCATCACCGAGGATTTTGCAGGCAACGACCGCGCCCTTGCCGAAGGCGAAACGCGCGGACGCATCAAGCTGCTGCTCACAAAGGGCCGTCCCGTTGGCGTGCAGATTGTCGGCCCCCACGCCGGGGAGCTGATTAACGAATGGGTGGCTATCCAAAGCGGCGGCGTGAAGCTGAGCACACTCGCCAGCGCGGTGCATCCCTATCCGACCCTTGGTGAAATCAACAAGCGCGTGGCCGGGAATTACCTTGGCCCCAAGATTTTCTCCGACAAGGTCAAGAAGACCCTGAAGCTGTTCTTCAATTACAAGGGCAACGCCTGCACCCTTGGCGCGCCCGACGCGGGGGCGCTTGCAGAGGATGACGACGCCTGACGCCATGGCGGCATCGCCGCCGATGCAGAGACGTGAGTATGGGGGGCGAGCCGCGACGTCGGAGCCCTCCTGAATAGGGCGGATTTCCCTTTGCCCTGCCAGCGCATTTTCCGCCCGCTTCCACAAAAGACGCCGCCCCG
>NZ_JBUDSW010000047.1:0-16783 GCF_054921475.1 Desulfobaculum sp.
CACTGCTCGGCATGGCAACACTGTTTACACAGTGTTTGATCCACCCCACGCATCCTCCACAGGCCAAAGATATTTACTCAAAAAAAACGCGGAGAGGATGTCTCCTCTCCGCGTCGTTGGCTACCCTACTGGATTCTTGCCGATACGTATTCGGCATCCAAAAGCGCTATAAGCGCTTTGAGACCATCCACGTTATCAACCTCGTCAATGCACATACGCGCATAATCTGCGGCGGTATAGCCTTTCTCATTTTGGGCGCTATGGTCAGCCCCTTGCTCCAACAGCATTCGCACAAACGCGTAGCGTTCATTCAAATCGGTCTCATATGTGACTTCAGCGGCATAGTGGAGAGGCGTATTGCCGGAGTTATCTTTCGCATTGATGTCGCTCCCCAATTCGAGGAGCTTTTCAACGGTCTTGGATTTTCCATCGATGCACGCATAATGCAGCGGGGTCACTCCATCGCAATTTGCGACCAAGGGGACATCAAATTTCTGGACGAATTGCTGGATAAAGTTTGCCGCCAGCATATCATCACGCTCGTCAACAAAGCGGCGGGCCGCGTAGTGGATGACGTTGAGGCCGTCATTATCGGTATTCGCAATCACATCAGCCGTCTTTTTGCGCCTGAAGATGGTGTTCACAAACCCAAAACCGCCCCTCATGCACGCAAACATAGCCGCTGTCCGTCCGGAGAAGTCCACGCGGTTGCTGTCTGCGCCGCGTGCAGTCAGGAATTTAAACATCTCAACGTCATTGGACACGATAACATGATTCAGCGGCGTGGTTCCGCCATCCTGCGGCGCGTTGATATCGACGCCATTTTCAACCAGCAATGAGATCATATTCTTGCGCAGCTCATCCACATCGACACTGGTGTACTGCGGCGCCCCCCTCTCTCTCAGGTCATATTGGTCCTGCATATCAAGAGCCAAATGTATCAACGTCTTGCCACTTATACCGTGCACAAGGCTCAGGTCCGCGCCACGGTCAACAAGCTCGCGGGCAACCTCAAGGCACCCGAAATGCACCGCGCACATAAGGGGCGTGTAGCCGTCATTGTCCACGTAATTGATGTCCGCTCCCGCATCGAGGAGAATACGTGTCGTCTCCAGCCTGTCCTGTTTTGAGTGATACGCAAAGTTCGTTATGTTGCGGTTCAGGGCTGTACTGTCGTCAAAGCCGCCAATAGCCATAACATTGGCGCCCCGTTCGACCAGCCACTTCGTCACATGAGGATTCGACGAGCCCGCGGCGTGCAGAAGAGCCGTCGCTCCATTATCGGATGCCTCTTCAATCTCAAGAAGCCCCCGCTTTTCGAGAATCTCAAGCACACCGATCACAAACGGATAGTACTGATTCTTAATGCGTCCACAAATCTTATGAACAAACGCCTCGCCAAAATAGCCTAAATGCGTGTGGACAGGCGCCCCGGCATCAAGAAGAACCTCAATAAGAGACAGCGCCGGCAAGTCGCCGGACCATACGTCCATGACGTGTTCAAGGATCGAGTCCTCGTTGCGATACAGACCTGTATTTTTATACTGATCTATAAGGCGGGACTTGACGATGTACTCTACGTCGCACCCAGCCTCGATAAGGGCCTTGAAAATCTGCAACGTCTCCTCGACACGGACATCAGGATTCCTCCGGTGACCCCAATCAAGCGCGAGGGAGAGGTAGTTTTCCACACGGTGCGTGTAGACATCGTCCTTGAACTTCCGTGTAAAGGTGCGCTGTATATTTTCCGTCCGCGCAATGATTCGTGTAATCACATCCACGGAGTGCTTTTTTAACAACGCAAGGCGCAACGAATCGGCCGACTCATAATCGGCCGTGCCGCACTTCAAGTGTGGATACGTATCGAGGTAGAAAACAAAATCAATTTGATCTGGGTCACAGCAAGACATCATAAAGTCAAAGAAGGTGAGATAACCGGCAGTGCCATCCGCGTAAACCAGCTCAAACTTCCTGTTTATATCCCACCCGTTGTCAACATACAGCTTCAAAAGACGGCGCTGATGGTGGCCGTGATAAGCGACAATCACGCCCATGAAAAGCATGTTGCTTGTCAGTTCCTGCGGGCTTTTTCCGCTCAGCACCCTCCGGTCCACGGGGAAGGGCTTGCCCTGCATGCGGTAGAGGTCGGCGATATGGGCAAACATAGCGAACACTTCATCGTCGGAAGGGAACAGATCCCCACGCGGAGACGGAGTCATGATCATAGACTCAAAGCTCAAACCATGCTTGTCCACAAAATCAAGGTCTGCGCCCCGGTCAACAAGCAAGGTGACCATCTTTCGCTTGTTGAACCACACGGCGTACAACAATGCGGAATGCCCATGCGCCTCAATGCGCGCGCCGCGCTCAAGAAGCCACTGCACAAGCGCTTCCGGCTCCTTGAGCATGTCGCTCCACCCCACAACGGCGCAGAGGAGCGTCATTTCACGCATGCCGTGCTCCACAGGAGCATTGAGGTCCACACCCCGGTCAAGAAGCGGCGTGATAAATAAAATCTTCTCGCGCGTGAAGTACTCGCCGCTCATGGCAATCTGGCGCACCATCTCGATGCTGGCGTCAGTACCGTCCGCGTTCTGCACCATTTTTCTCAGTGTTGCCTTGTCATAAAAATCGACAGGCACCGGCAACACATTGCCGCGTTCCTCATTCACGCGGACAAGCTGCCTGCGCTGCTTTTCGTCAAAGCAATCCTTCCGCAGGAAGCCCTTGACCTGACGGATATCATCATCAGAAAAGGCAATACCCGCGCGGAAAAGCGCAATGAACCGGTCCGAGTTGCGGGCTTGCAGCGCTTGCACCGCCAGAGAAATGCTCGAGCCCGTCGCAAGGGGCTTTCGGATATTCAAAAGGTCCAGACCATGCGCGCACAGCCGCGACAGCACCCTCTCAAAGTTCCAACTCCCCAGAGACGACGTGCAGGGCAGTTCCCTGTTTTCAAGGGCCACGATGAGCGGGGTGGCTCTAGGCTCTGCCGCATAATTCACATCAATTCCCGCCTCCAAAAGATGGTCCAGCGCCTTCAGCGAGAAGGTTTCGCGGCCAAGCAGAAAGGCAAGTGCTGTCATCCCGCGCGAGTTCAGGGCATTGATGTCCACACCTGTTGCCAGCAGAACATCCAGTAAGTCCTTTGCGTAATATTTCTGGGTGACGAGCCAATGCAGGAGTGGCTCGCCATCAATGGTGGCTGGCAAGTGGTGCCCGTGCTCAACAAAGGCTTTCCACACATTTTCATTGCACGTACGCGCAACCTGCTCCAGCAAAGACGCGGCCTCATCATCACTCCTGCCGATTGGCGCACCCATACCGAGGAGCATCCGCGCCACTTTGGACTTTTCGTATTGCACAGCATATTGGAGCGGCGTTATGCCCTTCTCATCAGCGTCGCCCACGGTCTGCTCTGTCAGAACACTTGCAAGCCGCTTTACATCGCCGGACTTTACCATTGCCTCAATCGTTTTTTTTCTAAAGAACATATATTATTCACCAAGAAGTATATGTAGTGTCATGAAATGGTACGTATATTTCCCTGTCTCGCCGGATTCTTTCTTCGCATACTCGCCGCGGACAACAATCTGCCCATCGGCGTAATCCAGCGCGCCATTCACAATGCGAACGCCTTGCTCTTCCGCAAACGCGGCAAGGGAGGCGTTGGTATTGTCCTGTGCCTCGCGCATCACAAGAGCTGGCACCATGCCAGAGTGACGCGCAAAAACGTTCTGCGCATGCTCCTCGCCTGCCTGTACAATCCGAAATGATGCGCTGTCAGCTATATAGCGTATCCGGTCTTGCAGCGGTGTCGCACTACTGCGCGACGCATAGTTCACATAGCCGGAACGCGCGTCATTGGGCACGCCGCCCAGAACAATGAAAACATCGTCTGCACAATTTTTCGCGGCATTGATGGCCTGCCCAACGGGCGTCATATCGCCAGTAACGAACTCCGTCGTTGTTGTGTACACGTATAGCGCCACGTGCCCATCATCAGAGGCGACAACAACGGAGGTATCCACATATTCCGCGCACCGCGCCGCCAAGGCCTCATGCCGCGCCACATAGGCGTTCTTCGCTTCCCTCTCGCGCTCTACCGCAGAGGCGATGCGCTCCGGCTCAAGCGTCTCGAATTGTACAAGGAAAACGTTCCCATCCTCATCATCATAGAGTCGGCACAGGTATCCGTCGCCTTTGCCATGGCTCGAATAGTCGGTCCTGAGCTGCACGGCGCCCGCGTACTGCTCATGCAATACACCCTGAACAGCCTCCTCCAGCGCGTCCCTTTGGGCCTGCTCCTTGGCCTGAAGCAGAGTTACCGCCCCCCACAAAAGCCCCGCAACAACAAGCGCCGCGGCCGGGATGTACAGGAATCCCCATCTGCCCGTTGTGTACAAAAACACAACGCTCATCCCGTAAACGGCCGGATAGACCAGAACCAAAAACGCAAAGCACAACGACAGCCTCGACTCAAGGTTCACGCCATTTATGCCACTGAGGGCCATCACCGTCGCAGGCAGCGTCATCACGGAAAGAACAGCAGGCAGCCCGAGAAGAACCACCAGCCCTATTTTTATCATGCTCATCATATGCCTATCACCTTGTAGAACAGGGGCAGCCTGCATTATCGCCGGATTCCTCAGCAAGGACCACAGGGGGCGGCAAGCGCCGCCCGGCGTGGCGCTAGCGACCACTTCCAAAGCGCCGCCAAGCTCCTCACCCAGAGCGCCCAGCGCCCCTCACCCACAAATTCCCTGCTCTTCGCAATAACTGCGGTCCCAGCTTATCCAAACGATTCCCATTCTATGTCAAGGCCGATCTTAAACCGTCAAAAGTCCAACACCAGCCCATCCACGCATTTCGAGGCGTATTTTAAGGCATGGTGGAGCATGTGCGCCATAGGAAAGCATGACCGAAGGCCACTGCAAATGGCAAAGCGGACCTCGGGCAAATGCCCAAAGTCCGCTTTCAAACGTCTTGCAGAGGTTTTTTCGGCGACGGCGGAAGGCCCCTCTGGCAGAGGCGGGCGTGACGCGACCTCATAATAACGCCCCCCCACGCACCACAAAGCGCGGCACCAACACAGTGCCGCGCAGAGAGTCACCAGAGTCTATTGCGGGAAAAAGAAGGACAAACCGGGCGCGCCAAGGGCAACAGCCTTACGCCGGACCATCCGAAGGAATGGGCCTACGACTGACCAGCGCCGGGCACAGCAGAACACAGCTCTGCAATAAGGCCCTAGCTCTTGGGAGGCGGAAGCGTCTTGCCGCACTCTTTACAGACGACAGGCTTATTTCGCTCTTCCAAGCGCACCGTCTGGCTTGCGCCGCAACGGGAGCACACGCGCCGTAGGTGAAGCGCGGATTGAATCGCTGACAAAATCTGCAACATGGCTGTGCCCCCCCTTTGGCGTTGGCAGTTCGCCCCACCTGCCGCTACAGCAGGTTGTTGTCCAAAACCAGCGACGACAACGACACCACGCCGACGACCTCCCCGTTTTCCTCAACGGGAGCGCTCTTGATGCTGGTCATATTCATAAGCCTCACCGCGTAGCGGATGTCCATATTGGCGGGCACCGTAATGATGGGCTTGGTCATGATTTCATAGGCGCTGACGTCCCCGGCATCGAGACCGGGAACGATAACCTGCTCCACCAAGTCGGTAATGGTTACCATGCCCCACGCATCATCGTCATGACGACGCGCCACGAGGATTTCGGAAATACGCTTGCTGCGCATCTGCTCCGCAACCTCTTTGGCCGAGGCCATGCCGTCAACGCTCACTATCTCTCGCTTCATCACATCGCGCACACGTACGATTGCCGCCATGCTTCCTCCCTCTCACGTCCCATCCGTGGTGAAAGAACTTACAGGTACTTCTCCCGTACCTCTTCCTTGAACCGCTCAATCTGGCTCTCCATGCCCACAACCTGCTCCACCGGCAGCACAAAAGCGATGCCCGTGCCCGGTTTATGGAACTCCCCGGCCTCTTCAATAGCGGCAACAACGGGCTTCACAAGGTGCTCCTCTATCAGGAACATGACGATGTCCGTCTGATCCTCCAACGTCAGGCCAAAGAAGGTCTTGGCCTCACGCATCCCAGTGCCGCGGCTGGGGATAATGGTCGCTCCGGTCGCCCCAGCGGCTTTGGCGGCATCAACGATGGGGTCCGTCTTGTATGTTTTTACGGGTGCCAATATGAGTTTAAACTTCACGCTGCGCCTCCCTCAGGCTCTTTTTGCTCTTTCTCGCTGTCATCCATTGGGTCATCTGTGCATATCCCATCACTGAAATTATCGGAAACAGACTGGCAAAGGCAATAAGGCCAAACCCATCAAGGGCCGGATTTCTGCCCGGCACCGCTTCCGACAGCCCCAGTCCGAGGGCGGCCACCAAAGGAACAGTCACCGTGGATGTGGTCACGCCGCCCGAGTCGTAGGCAAGGGCGACAATCATCTTTGGTGCAAAAATTGTTTGTATAATGACAATGACATATCCGACAAGAATGTAAAGATACAGCGGGGTTCCGGTTACAATGCGGAAGGCTCCGAGGGCAATGCCAAAGGCCACGCCAATGGCAACAGTTATCCGCAAGCCCCACTGGCTGATGCCACCGCCGGACACCTCCTTTGCCTTAATAGCCACCGCAAGCAGCGACGGCTCGGCAATGGTGGTGGAAAAGCCGATAAGCGCGGCAAATAGATAAATCCAGCCATACGCCGACCACTCCGAGGCCGCCTCTGCCCCGCCAAGCAGAAACGTCGGCTCCGTCAACTGTGTCGCCATCATTTTGCCAAGAGGGAACAGCGCCTTATCAAGCCCCAGCAGAAAAAGCGTCAGGCCAATCACAACATAGACGCCCCCGGCAATCATCCGCTTGGGGTGCGGGACAGGCTGGCGGAGCACAAAAAGCTGAAACCCCACAAGCAGGGCAAGAATCGGCAGAACATCGCGACAGGTCGACAAAAATGCGCCTGAAAATTCGGTGAAGAACTGCACATGGCCCCCTTATTTGGCTCCGAAAAGGACAAGCCCATAGCCAATAACGGCAATCATGGGCAACAGTGAAGCAAAGGCAATGAGTCCGAAGCCGTCAACAAGCGGATTTCGCCCTTTGATGATCGAGGCAAGGCCCACACCAAGCGCGGCAACAAGCGGCACGGTCACCGTCGAAGTGGTCACACCGCCCGCATCGTACGCAATACCCACGATTTCATGCGGGGCGAAGATGGTCATCACCATAATGACGACATAGCCGCCGATAATCAGATAATGAACAGGCCAGCCGCGCAGAATACGCAGCACACCGATAAGAATGGACACCCCAACGGAAAGGGCCACGGACAGCCGAAGCCCCATGGCATAATCATTCATGGCCTTTTCGCCGCTTTCGATAAGCCCGCCTTGCGCGGCAACACTTGCAGCCTCATCCGCAACGGCAATGAGCGAGGGCTCTGCAACTGTTGTGGCGAATCCTAGGGCAAAAGAGAACGCCAGCAGCCAAAACAGGCTGCCCTTGCGGGCCAAGGCGTGCGCCATCTGCTCGCCGATTGGGAACAGACCGATTTCCAGCCCCTCCACAAAAAGCGCCAGCCCAAAGACCACCAGCAAGCCACCTTCCATCACTCCAAGAACATTGGGCAGAGGCTGGCGAAGCACTGCGCCTTGGAAGAAGGCAATAACGAAAATGATGGGCAGCAGGTCCTTCAGCGACGACCAAAATCCCAGCCCAACAGTTCGCGATGCGGATTTTACAATTGCCAATGTACTCTGCTTGTCCATCCACCCTCCGCCCTTATGAGGAGCGCTATCATATAGATAAGCTACAACGATTCCTATTATACCTATAGGCTGATCGCTTGACTTTCAACAGAAATCGTCAGGTGGATACTGTCGCTTGCCGGACAAAAAGGGAGAAAAGCAAGACCTCACCCCGCACGAGACGACGCAACAAAACGTAAGATGCAGTCTTTTCATGCAAATCGCGGCAAAGAGAACAACACAGGGACAAAAGCTCCGCAGCCTGCACTATCGTCATACGCGCAGGGACAAAACTCGCGGGACGGCCCTGCAGAGAGCGATACCTCTGCCACTCGTCCTGCACCCTCGCCTGTATCCATGCGACGCGGGCGATTTCTTACAGGCCCTGAACCGAAATGCCACGCCCCCTAGACCACACGCGCCCCTTAGGAATTGGAGCGAAAAGCCTTTTCATTAGCAGCACGAGGCGAACCTCTTCGACTGTGGCTCGTGCGTGAGAAGCCCGCATAACACTCATCCCCCCTACCCGCGCCCCCCACAGGACAACAGCTCATAACTTTCCTCTAGCACACGACTCACGCTACAGAGGAGGTCAAGATATTCCGCAAAATCCGACCCTAACCGTATGTGATACTCATCATAATAATGAAAATCATCCATAACAGTGACTATCGTTTTTTGCAGAATAACAAACGCTTCGCGTGGCAAGCATACTGTTGCATTCTCGTCTATAATGTATTCATAATTATAAACAAGATAGTCATGATACTTCTTCGCCCGCTCACGGGGCACGCCCAAAACTGACTCATAATCAACATTATGAAATGCATTCAGCACTTCGTTGAACGAATTCGCAAGGTCACGATATTCATCCTTCGTCATGCATACAGTACACATATTCTGCTTATCAACGCCTACTTCCTGTAGGCGCATACCTGAGCAATCATCACCTTTCCAATTCGCTACTGAACACAACTCTTGATCCTCACCAACAGCATTATCCACGCATTGACAAGTTAAGACGCGGCTCTCTTCGAGCATCAGGTTCACACCACAAAGCACGTCGAGAAACGTGTAGAAATCGTGCTTGAGGCGCTTTTCGTAGGCCTCAAACTCCGGATAAATACGTATAAATGCCAAAAGAAACCGCTGTACACGTTCCAGCGTACGTCTCTCGCAATGGAGTTCCACTCCGTCCCATGCAATAGCCTCAAATGAGCACGGCAAAACTCTTTCTATATCTTCCCCATCCGCCTTCGACAGTCCAATCCCCAAGTCCTCTTCCATATCGTGCAGAACGCGCAGCACCTCATCCTTTGCCCGCAGCAAAACAGTATATTCGAGCGGAGAACAGAGTACACAACACATCACGCCACCATTCACACACTCTCTTGCTCTCATTCTCATACATGTCACCCACTGTTGTCTTTATCTCCCCGACGAGGAGTATTCTGGTTTATAAACGACACCGCAGCGCCACTCCTCAAACTGCCCAATATCATGTTTGCAAACAGCATCTAGAATATTGTAAGAACTGTTGGCAAGGCGTGAAAACACGTTTTTGGAGCAGGCTCACCGAACTTTTGAATTCTCTGGCGCGGCAGCCTTTTCTCTTCCATGGCCCACCCTGGCCATGGGCGATAGAGACCAGCCCTCAGCTTCGCCAGACACAAACTCCTTGCGATGGATAACACCGCGCGGGGCAGCCCACTCTGTACCTCGGCTCCAGATGCTTCACGCCGCCAGTATCACCGCGTCGCAGACGCCTCACATCACACTAAGGAGCTTTTCATGGACAAGAGTATTCTGGACTACGAAGAACATATCTGGGACCTGACCAATGAAAGCCGCGAGCACATGGCGAAGCTCAACGAGGCGGTGTACTCAACAATCTCTCCCGAGGTCTACGACGACGGCGCCCTTGCGCGGCGCGATAAAAGCTTGATGGCGTTGGCCATAGCCATCAGTCAGGGGTGCGGCCCATGCATCGTCTCCAAGGTCGACCAATCCCTCACGTCCGGCGCAAGCGTTCAGCAGATCGTGGAAACCTGCCAGGTCGCCATTTCCATGGGCGGAACCCTCGCCTGGTCCAACTGCCTCCCCGTCTTCGACTACCTCCGCGCCAAGGACCTGCTGGATACGCCAGAAGGCGCGTAGTGCGTACCTGGGCATCGCACCTCCCCACTCAGCAGCACACACAACAACAGGCCGCCGAAACCATTCCGGCGGCCTGTTTTATCCGTTACGACGCGCACCTTACCCGGCACACAACAAGGTCCAACAGGACAATACAGGCGACGGCTAAAAGAGCGAGCGCCCGGCCTTGACCATCTTGATATAGTCGCTCCACTGCCCCTGCAACTCGCCACTGGCGCTAAAGAGTTTCAGCACCATGTTGTAGGTGACGATTTCCTCGCCGGAGCTGTCCTTCTCGCGCGAGGAGTTCAATTCGGTTCGGACGATGTAGTCAAAATTGAGCGCGCTTTGGTCCATAATCCGTACCACGCCGGAGTTCAGCAGCACTTCATTGATCTTGTCCGTGATGTCCTGATGACGCAGGCGCTCTTCATCCGTATTGTTCAGCACCTTACCAACGATGATTCGCGGGCGGCTATCGCCCCAGCTTCTGACCAGCCGGGACTCCAGCATTTTGTTGGTGATCTGATCCGCAAACTGGATAAAGTCCGTATGGTCCAGCGTCGCCTGATTGTGGACGCGCGTTTTATGGTCAATAAGCTGCACCTTGCCGCGTCCATGCCCGCCAGACGGCGAACCACTTCCGGTCACACAACCGCACAGCGCAAGGCTTGCCAACAGTCCGCATACAACAAAAACTTTTCTCAACATTGTCCTCTCCCGCACTACAGCATTCTCACATTGATAACAAAGCCCCATGCATCGGGATGCTTTCCGACGAACTTCACCGGCTGCAGCATATTCGGCGTCATGTCCTCCTGCTGCCACACACTGTACGACTCCACAGGAAAACCTTCCCTATCCAGCCATTGGACATTCCACTCAATGTGGTAATACGTGTCCGCCAGATTCTGCAGTGTTACCGTTGCGCGCGTAAAATTCCCGACCTTGCCGAAGTGAACATTCGTCAGCGCCAGATTATCAAGCAGAGCCTTATCGCCGACAACGAGCTTCGCTCTTCCCTCAGCGTAAATGACGTGTTTTGTTTGAACATCCGTCGTCAACGCCTGTCCCTTGTTGGACGTCCTCTGCACGCAGCCACCAAGGGCCACGGCAGACAGCAGCATCCCTATGAGCAGTACCTGATAAAACCGCATAATTCCTCCCGTACGTTATATCCACATCTTGGACGAGTTGAGGGCGCGAAGGTGTCCGTTGATGGACCGGACATACACAACCGCCGGGCCGGACGCTGGCAAGGCCGCCTTAATGCTGCCCATAGCTTTGCCCTTGGCACTGCGCGTCACAATCTTGATCGTCTTGGCATTCTTCGGCAGCAGAAGGCGCTGCACATGGATGGTTGCGGGCAGGCACTCCCAATTCCGGGTATCCGGCACCGCCATATGTTCAATGCCTTCGGCCGCAATTTGCCCAAGGGCGCCAAAGCGGCTCCCTGCGGTTTGCAGTCCCACCACCTTCAAAAGCTCCAGCCCCAGTTCAACCATCCGACCGGGCAGGCTATCCTGCTCATAGCGCAGGCTCATGGCCTCAAAGTCCGCAAGCTGCTCCATGCGGTAGCGGGAGTTGCCATAGTAGACATCGGCCTTGTGCACCGTGGACGGCTCGGACACCAACACGGCCTGCCGCACTGGGGCGGGCAGCCCGCCAATGGGCAGATAACTCGTCTTCACTTGCTTATACGGCGCAAAGCCCTCGCCAAGAATAACGTGGACCAGCCGCTTGTTGCCCGGAATGCCCTTGCGCATATCCGTTGAGGCCTTTTTCAAAATGCCGCAATCCGGCGCGAGCTTTGCGGCCTTTTCATAGGCAATGCGTGCATTCTCGCGCTGGGCCTTGTCGAGGTAGCCGTCCACCTCAAGCACAAGAGCGTTCATGTAGTCGGCAAAGGGATTCACAAAGGCGCTGGCAACTGATGCCGCGCGCTTCTCCTGCGACGTATCACCCAGGAGTGCGGTTTTCTCCAAGCCCTTGCCAAAGAAGTCAAAGGACGGCTCGTCCGTCTTCTTATCCTCCTTTGCGGCTTCTTTACGCTTTTCTTCAAGCTTGGCCTGCTCCTCGGCCATGCGCTCTTCAAAACGTTCGCGCTCCGTATTCTGCAAGTCGATTGCGCGCCGCGTAACGTTGTACGCGGCGCGGTCACCCTGCAGCAGATAGCTGAGGGCAAGCATATCGAGCATCATGACGCGCTCGTAGCCGGGGCTGGCGTAACGCTGGATTTCCTTGTTGCCGGTCGCAAAGGAGAACAGCCCACCAAAGAACTTCTTGGCGCCGCTTTCGGCGTAGGACTCCTCGCCCTGCGCCTTCAAAATCTGCTCCGCACCGCCAAACAAATCCGCCGCATCGTCAAGGTAGCCGGAATCCAGCGCGATGGAGCCACGCTCCAGCGTTTCCAGATAACCAATCTCGTCGGCAAACTCGTCTGGGGTCGCGGCGTCAAGGCGCGCGGTGTAGTCCTCAAGGGCCAACTTTTTCCACGCCAGAATATTCTGCCTCTTCAGGAGCAGGTCCTTATACGGCCGCATGCTTTTGGCGTAGCCCATCAGACTCAGGCGCGAGCCCGGCAGTTCAACACCATCGCTTTTGTCCCCGCCGTTTTTCTGCGCCGTGGCATTTTTAGTGGTCTCGTGCTCAGGCGCGTCGGCTTCGTTATTAAAGGGGATAAACTCCGCCGCCTTGTCACTTGCCTTGGGCAGCGTCGTCCGGTCCGCAACGTCCACAAAGACGAGAGACGCGGACACGTAGCCTTCCTTTCCCGGCATACTCACCTGATAATACGAGCCACTTCGCGACAGCACCGTAACAGCGGTGCCTGCCTTCACGCGCCCAAGGGATTTCCCCTTGCGGCTCGGGGTTGCCCGGACATACGTCGTCTTGCGGACCTTGCCTGCGTAATACTCGCAATCCTTCACATCCACAGCCATGAGCGAGGCAAACAGGTACCCCGTAGCATTCTGCGCGGTGCGGACACGGTAATAGCTCTTTTCCGTGCCCAAAACGGCAATTTCCGTCTCCGGCGGAAGCACAGAAATAATTGTGCACTTGCCGGAGGGCTCTTCGCGGAAGTTGCCGTTTTTAATCATCACGCCATCGGCCAGCACACCCTCTGCCCTCTCGCAGGGGGTGCAGACAGGCTCGGCTGGCGCATCGGCCGGTTCTGTCGTCTTTTGCGTTGTTCCCAGTGAGGCGACACATCCCGCCATGGACATGACAAGGAGTGCGGCGCAGACCATTCCCATCAACTTACGACCCACATTCATTCAGACGCTCCTCCTACCAGCCATACGACGGTTGCTGTTCTTCCTCAGCCCCGGCAGCTGGCCTCTTCTCGTGCTGTTTCGCTGCGGGGCGCAAAATATCGCCCTTTTGCGGTGCATCACCAGACACAACGGTGCCCAGCGCCTTGGCCGGGTCAACCTGCTGAATGCGAATGGACGCGACATGGGATTCCATCACGCCAAGGCTGACGCCGGTGTCCGGGTCGATAAGTTCCTCGCCGGGGCGATACACCTCGAAGCGGTCGCCCTTGGCGATACGGCCATCGCTGCCACGGTTGATGTACACGCCGCCGCCAGCCATCACGCCGATGACCTTCACGGGATACAAATCCATCATCACGCGGCGCGTTACTTCGGAGGTGTACAGGTCAAGAAATTCGCTGACGCCGCGCGCCTGCGAAAGGTCCGCCGAGAAGAATATCTTCTCGCCTGCCACCTGCTTACCGGTGTGCACATCCACAATGCGTACAAGGGATTCCACCGATGTGGTCGCGTCCACCTCCACTTCGTTCACGTACGGAATCGCTTCGGCGGTTGTGGTCACGTCCATGCTCCGAAGGTGCCCAAGCAGAAGGTAATCCGCCCCGCCAAGCTGCTGCATGCGCGCTGCTGCGTCCTCACCTGTCAGCGTTGTCTGTAGGCCAATTTCTTTGCCGACCTGCTTGAGGTCCCTGCGCTCAACAACAGAAAACCGTTTGGTGTTCTGCAACTTCACCATCAAGTCTTCCATAAGCCGGTCGCCAAGCCCCTTACGCAGGCCTGCCGACGTAGAATCAATCTCAAAGGCGCCAATGGCTATCTGCGTGAGGTGGGCGGGCTTGGTTCCCTTGCCCAGCTTTGCCCCAGCGTACGAGGCTGTCGCCTTGGCGGACCCGCCCTTTGCCGCGGCCTGCTGCACCTGCGAGGTCACAATGCGCCCGAGGTCGTCCTCGCGCATTTCTCCGGCAATCGGCTCCACCGTGCATATGGTGGACTGCACATTTGTCACCTTGGCCGCGCCAACAGGGGAATTCAGGGTGCCAAGAAGCAGCCCGTTTTCCATAATCTCCTTGCCCGGACGAAGAATCTCGAACACATCGCCAACGCGGACGCCGTCGTTCGCGCCACGGGTCAACGCAAAGCCGCCGCCTGCGGCAACGACCTTGGGCGGCACCAATTCGTCAATGACCCGCGTGGATGCCATGCGGCAAAAGTCATCTTCAAACTGCCGCAAATCCTTGTCTGCCGAAGCATCAAAATTCATCGGACGCGAGCTTTCCAGTTCCACCACGCCGGCAAGCGAAGCGTCCTCCACCCGCACGAGCCGCAAAAGCAAGCGCGCAGAGTGTGAACCTTTGGTCACAGACAAACCAAGCTCCTTCACCGTGGTTGTCTGCTTCTCGGCTTTTTGCTCCTCCAGCGTACCGATGAGCATATAGTCCGCCCCGGCATCAACGCCGACCTGGCGCAAGCGCTCGTAAACGGGATTTCGACCGGGCTCGACCTTTTCCAAGAACAGATTCACAATGCCCCAGATATCGCCAATGCGCTCCTCCTTGCCCCGCTCCTGCAGAATGCGGTGAAGCACTGCGGACTCCACAACGCGGAACCGCTTGCTTCGGGCAAGGTCATTCATGATGCGCTGACCGATGGCATCGGGAAGGATGCGCCCGGCGGGCATATTGTTCGCTCCGGGCACCCGCATGTCCGACTCCGTAATAACGGCAATCTTCGGCGGCTGTTCCGGTTCATCGTCAAAGAACCAGCCGGCATGCGCCGCGCTGGCCATCATAAGCACAAGGGCTGCGCACAAAAAGACACTTCGCTTTCTCATTCTCTCCAGCCCTCCTAGTTCGTCCGAACGATGAAGCCCTTGGAGGCCATGGCGTCGCCCTGCATCTTTGCCACGCAGAACTTCGGCGTCACCTGCACCACGCTGGCCTTCCCGATTTCCATCTCCGCACTGCCAAGCTTTTCACCTGTATACGGGTCCACAAGGTCATCACCCGGCATGTAAATAACCAGCTTCTGCCCCTTGCTGATGCCGCTATCCGCTCCGGCATTAATCCAAATCATGCCCGCGTTCTCCTTCATGACCATCATGGGAAACAGCTTCGCGGTGAGCTTGCGGCTCAGTTCCACAGCCACGTTCTTGACCATAGCCGTATACAGGGAGCTGCTCGGCGTTTTGCTCTTGCTATTGGTCATCTGTTGCTTGGTAGAGATGGAATCCTTGAGCGAAAATGTGCCCTTCACCTCCGCAGTGGCGGTATCCACAACTTGTACGCTCAGCTCCAAAAGGCCGTGGTCCGAGCGGCGGAACTTGTTGTCGATATTGGGAATGGGGGTCACATTTCTGTACAGGCTGTACCGCTGCACTGTGGGGATGAGCAAAAGCTGCGCGACCTTGAGCTTTCCCTCTGCAGCGCCCTTGCCATCGCTAAGGGAACTCTTGGAAAACTGCTGCTCCTCGCGCACGTCCTGCATCAGTGCGGACTGGCGCGTCAGCACGGAAAATTTCTTCGTCCCCTGCAGCGCCTTTTCCAGTTCCGTCAGCATCAGTTCCGTATCAATTCGTGATGCGTTGATGTTCGTATTCACGGCCACCTTTTTGATGGCAATGCGGGGAAGATTCGGACCGGATGCTGACGCAACCGAAACCTGCGTCAACAACGATGCAAAGAAGACGGCTATGGCTACGGCGACAGCCCCTACCTCTCTCTTTCGAAGGGTCACGATGCTTACTCCTTGGTTTGCCTGTCACATTCTCACTTGACCCGAAACACGCTATTCTCCCTAAGAACGACCCTCAGTTACGAATGAGGACCTCCCCGCGTATCAAATTTCACTTTATTTATAAAGTAAAACCGCACAAACATATCGAATCGCTACATAGCGCCGCCAATCCTCTCTATCCATTTCTTATCCGCCATATTCTCGCGACCCAGCAGATGCACAGCGCCGTAGTACGCACCGCCGATTTCACACTGTCAGCTGTGGATATTCTCCCCCCAACACAACACCAGCCCCCGGACAGGCTGGCCTGTCCGGGGGCTGGATGATGACGTTTGCCTGCGCCTTGGGCAGTCGCGCCGGGGCGGCGCAGTCGCGTGGTGGCGCGTGGGGGGCTGGTTACCGGGTCTCGACCTCGACGTAGAAGATAGAACTGGAGTACTTCTTAAAGAGTTCCTTGCCCGTCATGGGGTGGGCGGGGGCGGGGGCTGGGCGGGGGATGCCCAGTTGGTCCAGCATCAGGCCGATATAGTTGGACTTCACGGAGTAGGCGATGCCTTCGACATTCTGCAAAGTGATTTTGGCACTCACAACGCCAATCACACGCCCGCACGAATCAAAAAGCGGCCCGCCACTGTTGCCGCCGTTCACCATAGCGGACACCTGATACTGGGAGGCGGTTTCCTCATAGCCCCGTGTGGAGCTGATGATGCCTTCCGTCATTTTGAGCTGCGTGCCGATGATGCTCGCAATAGGATACCCAACCACAAACACATCTTCGCCCTGAGGGGTCATACCCGTCAGCTTCACAGGCAGCGGCTTGAGGTGTGAGGGGACGGCGTCAATCTTCAAAACAGCAAGGTCCAGCCC